>JBAZYB010000009.1:0-40702 GCA_041659545.1 Hyphomicrobium sp. | reverse complement strand
GTATTCCTCCCTCCCCGGTCAAATTCATAGGGGGGTCGCGTGCGCACGCGCGCGCGTTCTACTCTCTGGGCCATTTGGAAGGAAGGAGCACCTTGTGGCATCAAAGTTCACGAGCGCGACGGTCCGCGAAGCGGTTGATCGCTCGGTAAGAAACGCGCAACACCTGCGCGCGATCCACTCGGCCCCGATTGCAGCGTTGCAGGTGCTCGCTGAGCGCATCGACGCGCCGATGAATGCGACGGATGACGATGATTCAAAGGCAGCGCAATTCGACAACGTATCGATTCCGACGTTCTTGAAGTACTGCCAGGCGTTGGGTCTCATGCCGGATCTGAAGTCCGAGAAGCAGCAGACGTCACCGAAGGCGAACCAGACCGCACCAACTTCGCCAGCAGTGCGAGCGGTTCCATCCTTTCGCGACGTCGGTTAGCTAGCTTGCGGTCGAGGAGGTGCGCCGAATGGGTGCACCGCTCTACGGGAAGACAAAGCCACGGATCTACACAAAGCCACTTCGTGAGCTCACCCCCGAGACTTCCCGCGGCTTCGCAGTAATCACGTTCGCCCGCACAATCTTGCACGTGGAGTTGTTCCCCTGGCAGGAATGGCTACTTATCCACCTGCTGGAGCTACTTGAGGACGGCACCCTCAGGTTCAGAAAAGCTCTCGTCATCGTCGGCCGGCAGAACGGCAAGACGCTGATCGCGGCAGTGCTCGCGGCCTACTGGCTGTACGTCGACGCGGCCCGCTGGCCAGAGCAGCTACGAGAACAAGACTTCGTTGTGGTGGGAGCCGCTCAGAAGTTAGACATCGCAATGAAGCCTTGGAAGCAGGTACGCCGCTGGGGTGGCCCCGACGACATCAAGGTTGGGATTGCCGTCGAGCGCGTGCCAGAACTGCAGGCGTTCACCTACCATCCACGCACGACCAACGGTGAAACCGAACTGCGCACATTCGGCGGCGCAACATACCTCCCGAGAACCTTCGACGGCGCTCGCGGACATAGTGCCGCCAGACTCTTGCTCGACGAGCTGCGCGAGCAATACGACTACGAGGGCTGGTCTTCCATCGAGAAGTCAGCCAACGCAATGTTCGACTCACTACTCGTCGCGTTCTCCAACGCGGGCACCGCAAGATCACGCGTCCTCAAAGACGTGCGACAGATCGGTCACGAAAGCATCGATGACCCAGAAGCACAATGGTTCATCGCTGAATGGTCCGCGAAACCCAGCGCGCAACTCGACGACCGAAAGGCGTTCCAGCAAGCCAACCCATCGGCAGGCTACCTCCCCGGCATGACCATCAAAGGCCTCATGAAGGCCGCAGCTGATGCCAAAGAAAAGAACGTCGAACGCATCGAGGTACTTGGCCAGTGGGTAACCGCGAAAGTCAACGCCTACATCGACATCGCCGATTGGAAAGCCCGCCACCGCCCAGTTCGTGAAATCAATATCCCGAAAGGGTCACGCACCGTATGGTCCGTGGACACGTCAGTCGACAGATCCAAAACCTGGATCGCATCCGCCACGTACACAGACACCGGCAAGGTCTTCACAATGGTGAGAACGGTACGCCCCGGCAACATCTGGGCCGTTGACTACCTCGCCGACCTCGCAGAAGCGTCTGGACAAAACGAAGTCGTCGTCTCAGCCAAGGGCTGTGCCGCCATGGAACTCATCCCGAAACTCGAGGAAAAAGGACTCACCCTCCACAAACTCGACGGAACACAGTTCGCTCACGCAACCGGCAACATGCACGACCTGGTGCGCGACAAAGACATCGTCCTCATAGAGCAACCCGATGTCGACCTCGCCGTCGAAGGCGGAGTCGCACATCCCTACGCCGACAACATGGCCTGGCACCGCGGCAAATCGAAACCACTCGACATTTCCGGACTAATCGCAGAAACGCAAGCAGCATACGGACTCACCGCGCTCGCCGTAGCTCCGGAGCCGCCTCCGCCTGCTCCGCCGCCGCAGGCGCAGACCGTTGTCCATGAGGCCGTAACCCAGTCGGGCGAGGTGAACCTCGCGAGCGTAGCGTTCTAGAGGTCGAGTGCCCGGTATCGTTCGTCGGCTCGCTCGCTATCGAACGGTCGCCCCTGCCAGCGAGCTAATGCGTATTCGCGAGCGCAGGAGAGGCATGAGCGTCCGCCTTTCGCGAGCTGGGCTGGTTTCAAGTTGGGCGAGATTAGCAGGTGTCCTCGCTTGCAGCTTGTTTTGGCCAGCTCGTGATGGTTGCCGTGCTTCATGGTGTCGCCCACGTTCGCCTCGTGGGTGTCCCATCGAAGGTTGGTCAGCCGGTTATTCGCTGGACAACCGTCGTTGTGGCACGCTTCGTGCTCGGTTGGGCGCGGGCCTACGAAAGCTGTTAACACGAGCTGGTGCACGAGCATCGTTTTCTGACGGTCCTGTTTACTGAGGGCCACGCTTAGCCGGCCGTCGCTACGCAGGTGCTGTCGAAGCACGCGACCTTGCACCCGGCGGTGACCGCGACCAGTTCTTGCGGTGCGGTCTACCGAGCGAACTCGGCCGAGGTCGCTGACTTCGTAGTATCCCGCGTACTCAGGGATTTGTTTCCAGATTTCAGTGGCCTCCACGGAGCCATCCAATCGGTCAGGTCGATTTCTAGAGTCAGGCCACGTAGGTGAGTGTTGGCGCACTCCCCGGGACCGTTTCAATTCTATCTCGCGTCGCCAGTTTCTAAGTTGTTCGTCGCGTGTTTGTGACCAGATTCTAAGGAGGTCGTTTTGCCAGTCTTTTCTTCGCTGTGGGGACTCTTCCGGCCTTCGGCGGTGGCATCTGTGCCGACCGGTGAGGTCGGTTATCAGCGGTTGTCGCTTCCGGGTTGGGGGTCGATCGCTGATGATGCTGGTGAGACGAACCCGGATCTGGTGTGGCCGGCGTGTATCCCGGTGTATGACCGGATGCGCCGTGAGGACTCGCAGGTTACATCGGTGCTCCGTGCGGTGACGCTCCCGATTCGGCGTGCGACGTGGTCGATTGATCCTGCCGGGGCCAGCCCTGAAGTGGCTCGTTTCGTAGCTCAAGAGCTGGGACTCCCCGTGAAGGGCGAGGCTCCGGTGCCGACGCTGAGGATGCGGGACCGGTTCTCGTTCGACGAGCATCTGCGGCTTGCGTTGCTTGAGCTCGCGCACGGGCATTCGGTGTTCGAGCAGGTGTACCGCATCGGCGATGACGGGTACGCACATCTGCGGAAGCTTGCGTGGCGGCCTGCGACGTCAATCGAGAAGTTCGAGGTCGCGAATGACGGCGGCCTGGTCTCGGTACGGCAGAAGACGGTGACCGCCGGGTCTGTGGAGATCCCGGTCGACCGGCTAGTCGTGTACGTGAATGAGCGCGAGGGTGGCGCCTGGATGGGTCAGTCGCTGCTGCGTTCGGCGTACAAGATGTGGCTGCTGAAGGATCGGGCGCTACGCACACAGGCGCTCACACTAGAGCGCAACGGGCTGGGTGTGCCGGTGTACAAGGGTGCAGAGCTGCCGGAGGCTGTCGCGAAGTCGGAGACGGAGAGCGAACGCTGGCAACAGTCGGAGCGAGACGCGGGCCTGAAGATCGCGAAGAATTTCCGCGCCGGTGAAGCCGCAGGTGCGTCGATCCCGCACTCCGCTGACCTCGAGCTGAAGGGTGTCTCGGGTGAGTTGCCAGATGCTGACAAGCCGATCCGGTACTACGACGAGCAGATCGCCCGCGCGGTGCTGGCGCACTTCCTGAACCTCGGCACCGAGACCGGGTCTTGGGCGCTCGGTTCCACGTTCGCGGACTTCTTCACTGGCTCCCTGAACGCGGTCGCATCGCATATCGCTGATGTGGCTCAGCAGCATGTTGTCGAAGATCTCGTAGATGTGAACTTTGGCACGACAACGCCTGCACCTCGTTTGGTGTGTGCGCCTATCGGCGAAGAGCAGGCAGCGACGGCCGAGTCGATCAAGCTGCTGATCGATAGCGGGGCGATTGCACCTGACGGGCCGCTCGAGGAGTTCATGCGGGCACGGTATCGGTTGCCCGGGAAAGACGCGGAGACGGTACGTGCCGTGCCGATCAGATCAACGAGGGAGGGCGCATGAGCGCAGAGAACAGGCATGAGAAGCGCGATTGGTTCCGAATCGAGGCGAAAGCTGGCGGTGAGGATGAGCTTTCGTCAGCAGACGTGCACATCTACGACGAGATCGGTGAACGTTGGTACGGAGGCGGCGTCGGTGCGCGCTCATTTGCTGAGCAGATAGACGCGCTCGACGTTCACCAGATCAACCTCCACATCAATTCACCCGGTGGCGCGGCATGGGACGGCATCACGATCATGAACGCGCTGCGCCGCCACAAAGCACGCGTTGAGGTGACCGTTGATGGCCTCGCAGCCTCTGCCGCATCGGTCATCGCGATGGCCGGTGACCGGGTTGTGATGAATCGTGGCGCGCAGATGATGATCCACGACGCATCCGGTGGCGCTTGGGGCCCTGCAGAGACGATGACGGAGACAGCGGAGATCCTGAACAAGCTCTCCGATTCCATCGCTGATATTTACGCGGCACGCGGCGGAAAAGACCGAGCGCATTGGCGTGAACTCATGAAGGCAGAGTCCTGGTACACCGCCGAGGAAGCGGTCACTGCTGGGCTCGCTGACGAGTGGGCTGACGCGCCTACTGCTGAGAACAGTGTGGATCCGCGCACTTTCTACAACCTGTCGATGGTTGCGAGCGCCCGAAAGCGATCGCCTGTGGCCGTCGACCTGAACCTCCCGAGTCCGACCGGGCCGGGGGAACTCAACCGAAAGGAGGGCGTCGTGGCTTACGACGACCTGAAGAACGGTCTGCGTAGTCGGCTCGGTGTGACCGCAGCTGACGCGACGGACGAGGCGCTCCTCGAAGCGCTGGACGCGACACTCGCTGCAGAGCCAGCGGTCGCGGTGCTCGATGCTGCTGCACTGCCTGAGGGTGTGCAGATGATCGACAGTGCCGTGCTCGCTGACCTGCAGGCACAGGCCGCGCAGGGGGTTGCCGCCCGCGCGGAGCAAGACACCCAGCGCCGCGACGGCATGGTGCGTGCTGCCCTGAGCGATGGGCGGATCGCACCGGCATCTGCTGACACCTGGCGTGCGCAGCTCGACACAAACGAGGAAGGCACCGCGGCGCTCCTTGCTTCGTTGCCGTCAAACAAGATCCCGGTGTCCGAGATCGGTGGTGCGACTGTCGAGGACTCGGCTGACGCAGCTATCGAGGCTTGGGCTACCGGCGAGACGAAGGGAGCCTAATCATGGGCCATTACGTACCAAAGTTCACGCCGGGCGCGGCAATCACCCTGCAGGCATCGGCTGAGATTGTCGGCGGCCGCCTCGTCGAGGTGTCGGGTTCCGGCACCGTAGCGACTGGTGCCGATGATTCAGCCAAGATCGTCGGTGTCGCCGGGTTCGATGCCGCGACCGGTGACAAGCTCACTGTCTACCCCAAGTCGGGTGGCGTGCACAGCGTCGTCGCTGCGGGTGCGATCACCGCCGGAGCGAAGGTCGCCGCGGCCGTCGACGGCGAAGTCCAAACCATTGGCGCGAAGACCAACGCAATCGGAATCGCGTTGACCGCTGCCACCGCCGACCAGGACGTCATCGACGTCCTCTTCATCTGAAAGGGGTAGGACGTATGGCTTCCTACACGTATCCAATCGCCCACCCGTCGGGCACTCTGACCGAGGCACAGATCCACTCGATCTTGTCGAACAACCAGGTCGTCGCGAAGAAGGTGGCGACGCTCGCTGATCAGAAGTTCCTCTCGGACTACCTGCTCTCGGCCCGCCTCACCGCTCAGGGTGGCGGCATCTTCTACGAGTCCGGCGAGTCGGTCTTCGGTACCGCACCCGAGCAGGTCGCAGCCGGTGCCGAGTACCCGCTGACTGTCCTTTCGCCAGGTGAGATCCTGGCCGCGAAGACGGTCAAGTGGGGCCGCGATACCCTCATCACCGATGAGCGGATCGCACAGAGCGGACAGGCCGCCCTGGATCGCCCGCTGCTGCGTCTCGCGAACTCGGTCGTGAAGACCGTCGACGCGACCGCCTGGGGTGTCATCACCACCAAGGTGACGAACACCTACGCTTCGGCTGCATGGTCGTCGATCGGTGCAATCACCACCGCGATCCTCGCGGCGCAGGCGCAGGCTGACGCGCTCGGCCTCGGCATCAACCTCGATACGGTCGCGCTTCCCGGAACGGCATACGCGAAGGTGATGGGCTTGTTCCTCACCGCCGGTGTGCTGCCTCGCGAAAACGCGAACCCGATCCTGTCGGGCGAGGTGCCGGCGAACCTGCTCGGCGTGAACTGGGTCACCGGTTCTACCGTTACCGGCAGCGACCCGTGGTTCATCGACCGCGAGCAGCTCGGCGGCATGGCCGACGAGAAGCACGGAACCGGGTACGCCTCAGCCGGGGATACCGGTGCCGAGGCGAAGTCGATCCGCGACGACGAGAAGGACGCGTACCGTGTCCGTGCTCGCCGCGTGACCGTGCCCGTGGTGCTCGAGCCACAGGCAGGCCTCAAGATCACCGGAGCGAGCCTCTAGTGGCCGCCCGCGGAAAGGCTACTGAGCCTGCCGCTGAGGGCACTCCGGCGGAGGTTGCTGGCACAGCGGCCAAGCCGGAGGCATCTCCTGCCACGGTGGAGAGCCCGCCAGAGAGCGTCGAGCAGCAGGACGAAGCCACTGCACCGGAGCCTGCCGTGGTTCCCGAGCCGGAGCCTGCTGGCCCCGAGTTCGAGGTGCAGGCATGTGCTGTGCTGCGAACCCTCGATGGCAGCGAGCGGTACATCTACGGGCCTGTGGTCATCGACATCGATGCCTTCACCACGGAGAGCGTCGAGCACGCAATCTCGGTCGGCGCGATCGTCAAGCACACGAACTAGTGGAAGGGGGCGGTCGGCATGGCAATCACACCAGCTGATCTGGGTGGCACCGATGACGTGGCTCGCCGCGTGCTCGTGCTGGCCAGGTCGATCGCTCCCTGTGTTGACTCGTGGGAGTCGACCTCGGAGGTGGGGAAGGACGCGATCGCGGTCCTAAAGGGCGTGATCGCGGAACTCCCCGCCCCCGGGTCTGCCAGAGTGCGCGCACAGGCCAGGAACGGCACATCGGTGTCGCTCGCAGACATGCGGTCGGCATTCTCGACTGATGCCCGTGAGTCACTGCGGTCGCTGTGCGGCTGTGGCGGATCAGGACTGCCAACGGGGTCGTTCCCCAATGAGCGGCCGTTCTCCCGTCTGTGGCCTGAAACGGGTGACCTCTGATGTGGGGTCCGTTCTTCTACCCCCACCAAGTGACTGTGCGCGACCTTACTGGGGCTGGCGGGATGGGTGCCGGACACGGTGCTCCGCGCACCCTCCAAGCCGAGGTGAAGGACAAGCAGACACTGGTGCGGAACACGGACGGTGCCGAGGTTGTGTCATCCACGATGGTGACTGTGCCGCTTCCGGAGACGATCAGGCCGGGCACGCTCTTCACGCTTTGGCCTGGAACCCCGCAGGAGCGCGAAGCCGAGGTGTTGTCAGTGCAGCGGGATGAGAACGGCGGGCCGCTCGACTCGTTCCTGGTCTTGTATCTCGAGTAGGGAGGAGCTGGTCGTGAAGTTCCACATTCCAATCCTTTCCACTCTGGAAGAGGCCGCGCAGGTTGGTCTTCGTGAGGGCATGGAAGCCATGCTCGACAGGTCGAACGAGCTCGCACCTGAACTGTCCGGCGAGATGATCGACGGCGGCGCTGTCCGCATCGACGATCTGACCGGGCAAGTTTCGTACAAAGCGATCGGATACCCATACGTGGTGGATCAGCACGAGAACCTCGAACTGCAGCACCCGAATGGTGGGCAAGCGAAGTTCCTAGAGACTGCAGCTGACGAGGTTGCCGTTGAGAAGTTCATCGCAGCACGCGTGAGAGGTGCACTCGATGGATGACGCTGCGCTGACGATCAAAGTCTGCGAGGTCCTGGGCAGCCTGCCAGGCTGGCAATGGAGCGAGACCACACCCTACGTCGCGTCGAAAGTAGCGGTGTTCTACGGTGCGATCCTCGCTGAACCTGACCGGGCCGTCGGGGTGCGTGTGTATGGCATTTCCGATGTAGGGGCGATCAAGCAGCGGCGGGTGCAGATCCGCACCCGCGGTAGACCACGCGACCTGCGCGGTGCCGATGACCTCGCCACCATTCATGCCGCTGTACTCGTTGGCGCTGGGCGTCTACCGGGGATCAGCGGCATCAAACATATTTCGATGGCACCGCTTGGTGCCGACTCATCCGGACGTCAGGAGCGGACGGATAACTACATCATCACCCTCGACAATGCGGAGGCATTCACATCATGAGTAACAACGTTCCACTTCCTGCAGGCACAGTACTTGGCAAGAGTTTCGAGTACGGACTCGACATCAATCTCGGACTGATCGGCACGCCCAGCTGGCAGCCGGCACGACGCATCAGCGCGTTCGCCCCAACCTACCCAGAGGTTACCGAAGCGGTCACCTCTTACGACGATCTTGGCGCGCCGAATGATGATGTGACTGGTCGCGGGTTCGCGACTTCGTTCACGATTCAGGGGAACCGGTCGCTTTCCACAGGCCTGTACTTGCCGGAGCTTGAGGCGATCATCGCCGCTGGCAAGTCAAAAGGTGAGGCTGCAGTGCTGGATGTGCGCTGGTACCACAAGCCGGAGTCGGGTACTGCGCACCCCACGGACGCCGGTCGTTCGCTGGTGCGTGTCTCGGTGAGTCGGCAGAACACGGGTGACGCCCAGAACGAGATCTTCTCGGTAACGCTCACTGGCAAGGGTGTGTTCGAGTCGATCGCGAACCCGTTCACCGGGTGGGCTGTTACCACCCCTGTCATTTCTGGGATCACGCCTGCAGCAGCTGGTGAGGGTGACCTGATCGTGCTCAGTGGTGCAAACTTCCTGGGAGCGACTGCGGTGAAGTTCGGCGCGATTGACGCTGGTGCCTTCACCGTGATCAACGGCGGATCGATCGCGGCTGTCCTCCCGGCAGGTTCTGCTGGTTCAGTGAACGTCACAGTTGTCACCCCGGGTGGCACTTCGGCGGCGTTCGCTTACACGCGCACGGTCTAATGAGTGCAGTCGATTTCGGTGACTGGGCTATCCCCGATCTCGAGCTCACGCTGGGCGGCCGCACCTACATGGTGTCGCCACCCAGCGTTGACGACGGGAAGGTGATCCTTGCCGCAGCCGCGCGTGGCGAGGTGAATCTGGGGATCGTGAAGGGTGACCTTCCTGACGAGGTTGCCCGTGTGCTCGAACGGGTGAAGCCTGGCGAGCATCCGGCGCTCGGCGCTGCAGTGCATGCGCAGATGGTTGCTGACGGATTACCGCAGGCGACCATCGACCGCGTCACATACTATGCGGTGTTCTATTGGGCTCGCGGGCGTGAGTACGCGGATCGTCTCGCAGCGTTGCTGTGGGCCCCACGCCAGACCGAAGAGGCCGGGGCCGAGGCAAACCCAAAAGGCTGAGCACGGCGGAGGACTGGGCGCCATATGGCATCGGCGAACCGGACGCTGATGGATGGTACCCGGACTATAGGCCCGTCCCCGTGGAGCTCCGGCCTGCTGCTGTCAAAGCGCAGGCCCCCTCGGGGGCGGGCCCACAAGTCGATGGGTCGATCCTCGCTCTCGTGACGAACTGGCGGCTCGTGGCCGCTGATCTCGCACGCGAGTTCCACCTCGACCTGTATGACCCCGCCGTGCTGTCACGCCCATGGCCTGGCATCCGGGCCATGATTTTTTCTCTGCTCGACTCGGACACGAGACTACGGGCCGCATTAACACGGAGGTAACTCATGTCTCTACGCGCCGCCGACCTCGAGGTACTTTTCACTGTCGACACGTCTCAGGTGGAGAAGGCTGAGAAGGAAGTCAAGCAGACCGGCGAGCGCATCGAGAAGAAGCCTCTCAAGGTTGAGGCTGATGCAACGGGTGCATTGCAGAGCATGGATCGTATCGAGGCTCAGGCTAAGAAGCTGGTTTCGGCTGACACGATGCTCAAGCTCGACGCCGAGGTTGACAAGGCGCAGGCCCAGATCGACAAGACGAAGCAGCGTCTCGAGGAGTTGCAGGTCAAGTCACTCGCTGGCTTGGATGTGCGTGCCGAAACAGGTCGGGCGGAAGCGCAGCTGCAGAAGGCGCAGCGCAGTCTCGACAAGCTGCTCGATGCGAAGCAGCAGATCGAGCTTGATGCTGATGCGTCGGCCGCGCTCGATGCGATGGCGAAGGTGTCGGCCGAGGGTCGGCGCTTGGTCTCTCAAGAGGTTGTTACGAAGGTCGACACGGAGATCTCGTTCGCTCAGAAAAAGGTCACTCGGTTCGAGGCAGATCTTGAGGTGCTGCGCTCAAAGACCCCCACTGTGAAGGTCCTCGCTGATACGGCGAAGGCGGAGTCGGCGCTGAAGGAAGCGCGGGGTCGCCTCGATGATCTGAATTCGGCGCGCGCCGTGATGGTGGTCGATGCGGATGTGTCGGCAGCGGAGGATGCGCTTGAGGGTGCAGTGGAGTCTGGTGATGCTGCGGGCGCTGACACTGGGAAGGCGTTCGGCGGGAGCATTATCGCGGCGTTGGCCTCAATCCCCATCGCGGGCGCGGTCGTGGGGATTGCTGCGGCGGCCGGCAGCGCATTTGTGAGCGAGTTTCAGGATGCTTTGCAGGTGGAGGTCGGGTACGACCGCCTCGCAGGGTTGACGGGTATAAGCGAGGTCGACGCGCTGCGTCTCGGCCGCGCTGCCGGCGAAGCGTATGTGCAGAACTTCGGCGAGTCAATCGAAGCAAACATGGACACCACCCGGCTGGCGTTGCAGTTTGACATCATCGACGCGGATTCCTCGGTCCGAAGCTCACAGAAGGTGGTTGAAGGCCTTTCGGGGATAGCGAATGCACTTGAGGAGGACGTTCGCCCAGTTGCGGCTGCGGTAACGACTCTGCTCGGATCGGGGATGGCTTCCTCTTCCGCGCAAGCATTCGACATTCTTGCCAAAGGTGCGCAGGGCGCATCGAATAAAGCAGGCGACCTGCTAGATACGTTCACCGAATACCCCGTCGTTCTCACGAAGCTAGGTATCAGCGGCGAGGAGATGCTAGGGCTAATTGAGCAGGGGCTCGCGAACGGTGCTAGAAACTCAGATGTTGCTGCCGACGCTCTGAAGGAATTCCAGATTCGGGCGACAGATGGTTCGGAAGCATCCGCGAAGGGCTTTGAGCGGTTGGGGTTGAGCGCCGAGGAAATGACCGCGAAGATTGCCTCCGGCGGTGAAGGTGCTCGCGAAGGGCTCGACCAGGTGCTCGACGGTTTGCGAGCAATGACTGACCCCGTTGAGAGAAATGCTGCCGCTGTCGAGCTGTTTGGTACGAAGGCCGAAGACATGGGTGATGCCCTTTTCGCGCTTGACCTTTCCACTGCTGTTGATCAGCTCGGGCAGGTTGAGGGCGCGGCCCAGCGCATGTTTGACACGCTCGCGGACAACGATGCTACTCGCGTTGAAGGTGCGCTTCGAAACATTGAGGTCGCCGCCGATGGCCTGAAGGGGGCGCTGGCCTCTGCGCTCGGTGAACCGTTGGGTGAATTTGCTGATTGGGTCTCCTCAAACAGGGGGCCCGTGCTGCAGTTCTTTACCGATCTGGTCAATGGTGCGATCGATTTCGCGATCTCCGCGAATGAAGGATTCGGTGACTTCGTCTCCGGCCCACTCGCTGACATGGTCGATGGACTTGTCGGCGTAGTTGACATCATGAACAAGTTCCGTGCCCCTTGGGATCAGATCGACACGAGCGGCCTTACCGATATGGCTGATGGGATGCGTGACTTCGACGGGTACACGGATGCCGCAACGGGGAAGCTCGAGGCGATGCGTGACCAGTTCAATGACTTCGCAGATCCACAGGTCACCTTGGGCTACTTGAATGACGCCACGATGCGCCTGGCGGGATCAATTGATGAAGTAGGTTATGCGGCCGATGGGTCCTTGATAGCTATCGAGGGCATGGACGTAGCGAATCTATCGGCATCTGAGTCGGGTGCACTGTTGGAAGAGCAGTTGGTTCGCTCCGTTGAAGCTCTGAATGCTGAGCTTGGCGCTGCTGCCGCTGCGGGTGAGGGCCAGGAGGCGCTCACAGATCGGTATAACGCGGGCACAGAGGCGCTGATGGGGCAACTCACCAACATGGGTCTCACGGAGCAGCAAGCGTACGACCTGATCACTGCGTATGGCGGGATCCCTGAGACTGAGGGTACGAGCATCACGTCGAACGCGGTGGAACGATCCATCGAGATAGACGGGCTGACTTACAAGATTCAGCATCTACCAGACGGCACAAGTCAAATTGTGGCTGACACTAGGCAAGCGCAAATTGGTTTGGACAGTTGGATCAATAGCAACTCTGGGCGCACTGTGAGTGTCGGAGTGGTCTCTGGCGGTTACGCGGCAGGGCGTGCTCTGGGGAGTATCGATTTCATGGCAGCTGGCGGTATCGCCGGGCTGAGCCAGTTGTCCCCGATTGCGCAGATGGTGCCTCCGTCGACGTGGCGCGTGGTGGGAGACCGGAGTGACGTGCCCGAGGCTTTTGTCCCATTGGATGGATCGGCGCGGTCTTGGTCAATTCTCATGGAGGCGTTCTCTCGGATGCCAGGTGCGCCACAGATGATGGCGCAGGGCGCCATATCAGGCGACCATTCAGGTGCTGTTTCGTCGGCAACCCCCGTTGTGTACGTTCAGAACCCGTTCACTGGCGAGTATCTTCTGGGTCGTGTTGCTGATGTTGCGGGCGGGGTTGTGTCTGCTGCTCTCAGGCCGGTGTCGCGTGGTTCTGTGCGGGATAGTTTGGGGGTTCGCTGATGGCTGAGTCTTATGGCGGTTGGGTGAACCATCAGCGGGTGTGGTTCTCGTACTCAGTGACGCACTACGAAACGTCCTCGTACGTGTCCGTGACTGCGTACCTGCAGTTGGATGGCGGTTCGTCGTCTATTGGTACGTGGTCGCAGGAGTGGTCAGGGTATTGGGGTTCTGGGTCGCAGTCCCCGTACTGGAACATTCAGCCGAACGAGTCTCGGGCGATCGCTGCTGGTTCGTACTGGGTAGCGCAGGGCGACGCTGCGCAAACGATCTCGTTTTATGCGACTGGCCGGTCCTACTTTGGCGCGGTATCGCACGGCATATCGATCGGGATCCCGGTTCGTGTACCGGCTGCCCCTTCCTCGCTGTCGGTGGCACGGTCGTCTGACAGTGTGCATTCGTTGTCGTGGACTCGCGGGTCAACGTACACGGGTGCTGTGGTGCAGCGTGCCACGAATGGTGGTGCGTGGGCAGAGGTTGCGCGCCCTGCAGGGAATGTGTCGTCGTTCACGGATCAGACGACGCAGGCGAACCGGAAGTATGACTACCGGGTTGCTGGCCTGAATTCGCGTGGGCAGTCTGGGTGGTCGAACACGTTCACCGTGTACACCACCCCTGCAGCACCCACCGCGCTCGCCGCCGAGAAGGTCGGCTTCAACATTGCAGTCACCGCGACTGGTTTGCCACCGTATGCGACCGCCTATGACGTGTACGACAACGGCACTCTGGTGGGCGCCGATGTGACGTCGTTCCCGTGGACGCATGTCACTCCTGACACTGGGGTGACTCACACCTACACGGTGAAGTCGAAGCGCGACAGTTTGGTGTCTGCGTTCAGTGGTGCGTCGAACACTGTGCAGTTGCTGGCTGCACCGAACGCACCCGCGAACCTGTCACCGAATGGTTCCACAGTCCCGTCGGATGTTGCGACGGTCATGTCGTGGTTGCATAACCCCGTCGATACCACGGCGCAGACCGCGTATGAGCTCCGGTTCAAGTTCGACGACGACATCACCTGGTACACCAATACGGGCACGACTGCGAGTTCGTTGAACTTCGGCACGTGGGGTGTAGGTCATCTCGAGTGGCAGGTCCGCACGAAGGGCCAGCACCCTGACTGGTCGCCGTGGTCTGCTGTTGCGACCGTGGAGGCGATCACCCGGCCCGGTGTCGCGGTGGTCGCTCCGGTGGGCGCTGTGGGCATTTCGTACGCTGTTGCGGAGTGGACCTTCACGCAGCTCGAGAGCCGTCCGCAGTCGGCTTGGCGGGCTGAGCTGATCCGTAACGGTGTGGTCGTTGAGGCTGCCACCGGGTCTGGCCCGGCCACCTCGCACGCATTCACCACACCGCTGATCGATGGCGGCACGTACACGGTCCGGGCACAGGCTGCTGCGGGCGATGTGTGGTCTGCATGGGGCGTGGAAACGTTCACGACGATCTTCCCGCCACCGGCAGCACCTGACGTGATCGCGTCATGGGTGGAGAGCACGGGCAAGCACAGCCTGCAGATCTCGCCCGGCGAAATGGCCGTGTACGCATGGACGGGCGTCGAGAACGAATCACCTTCCACCATGACAGTCGGCGCGTCGGTGACGACGAACCTGGTACCGAATGCGCTGATGTCGGGCGCTGTCACTGGTTGGGTTTCCACCGGTGGCACACCAGCATGGAACGACGGGCTGTCGGTGATCCTCGCACCCGGTGAGGGTGTGTACATCGACCTCGGGATAGTCACTGATCCGTTGGTGTCTGCTCGGGCGCTCATCTCGGCTACTACCCCGTACCGTTTGGCGGTGTTCGATCCTACGGGCACGTCGATGGCGCACTGGTCGGACGAGTATTCGGGCGAAACTGATGTGTTCATGGAGGGGCTCACTGTTGAGGCGGGGCACCCGTTGCGGGTGTACGTCAGCCTGGAAGCTGGTGGGCCGCTCAATATTTCCCGGGTCGCGGTGGTGGCCGGCGGAACAGTGAGTCGCGCCTTCGATGGCAACTCCTCGGATGAGGTCGCGACCGAATACATGAGTGTGGAACGTTCCATCGATGGGATGACTTGGGAGCCGGTCGCTGCCGCTTTGGTGGGCGAGTCGGTGATTCAGGACGGCGAAGGGCTGTCGTTTGGGTCTACCTGGTATCGGGTGACTGCTGTGTCTGATCTGCCGTCGGTTGCCACCACCACGGTGGAGGTCGTCTCGGCATCTGACGCGTTGTGGCTGTCCGGCGGGATCGGGTTCGGTGTCACGGCTCGGCTACCCTTCAACCCGGAAGTCGCTCATGAGGGTGGGCGGCAACGATCCGGACAACGATACGAGGGTCGGTCTCTTCCGGTGGCATATGCCGGGGAGCAGCTCTCCCGGGTGGTGCGCGCGTCGGGCATGCTGCGTGACGACAGTCCAGAAACGGTGACGGTCGACGACCTGCTTGAGCTGGTGCAGGACCCATCACCGGTGCACCTGTTCCGCGACCCGGATGGGCGCCGCATCTACGGGATGATCTCGCCGGTGTCGGTCCCACGCAAGCGAGCGGGAGCGTGGACGTACGCGTTCGAGTTGGAAGAAACGAACCATTAACGGGGGTGTCATGGATCCGCTCACTGGTGCCAGGAAACCCCGCTGGCAGTATTTCCTGCTCGACAGGTTCGACAACCGCTTAGGTCCGTTGGATGGGGTGACGGGCGGGACTGTGGAAGTGGTGGCACAGTCCCGCCTGGGTGGTTCAGGTGATCTCAACATTGATGACCGCGGGCAGAACATCGACTGGCTGAAGCAACGCGTGCAGATCGTTTACGATCCGGGCGTGCCGGGTGTGGAGGCGTGGCCGATCGCCACGATGCTGTTCACCACACCGAAAATGAGGCAGCTCGAGGATCGAAAAGAATACGCTGTCGATCTGCTCACGAAATTGCAGATCGTTGACCAGACCGGATTCGATACCGAGTACTCGCTCGAGGTCGGCGAGCCGATCATCCCGGCGGTGGTGGCAATCATTCAGTCGGTCGGTGAAACGAGGATCGCCGCGACCGATTTGGGTGCGGTGACGACCGTGCCGCTTCGGTGGGAGGCTGGTGTTTCGAAGCTGACGATCATCAACGAACTGTTGCAGGCGGCGAACTATTGGTCGCTGTGGTGTGACGGGTCGGGACAGTTCCGGGTGCAGCCGTACGTGGCGCCTACTGCCCGCCCTGTGGTGAGGGTGTTCGAGGCTGGTCAGGCTTCCATTCATGAGCCGGGCTGGACACTCGAGCAGGACCACTCCGCCGTGCCCAACAAGTATGTGGTGCGACGCGACGGCGATGATGAGACCCCGGCCATTGTGGGGGTTGCGGTGAACATGGATCCCGCGTCGATGTATTCAATCCCTGCCCGTGACGGCCTCATCGTCATGGCCGAGGTTGAGGTGGTGTCCGACATCGAGTCGCAGCAAGCCGCCGATGACCTCGCGCAACGCCGCCTGCTCGACGCAATGTCGCCGGTCGCGAAACTCGAAGTCACTCACGCGATTGTGCCGCTGAACCCGAACGACCGGGTGAAGTTCATCCCTCGCGGATATGAGTGTGACGCGACCGTACAACGCATGAAATACGACCTCGCGTTTGACGGTCAATGCGACGCGGACTGGCGGGAGGTCATGTGATGTTGGAACACCTCACCGAGCTCTTTACACAGCTTATTGACGCGATCAAGAAAACCCCCACGTTCGAGTGGGGCGAAGTGACTGGGGCAACCCCGCTCACGGTGAAGTTAGACGGGGACGCAGACAACATGCCTGGCACCCCCGCAACGTTAGTGTCCGGTCTGCAAGTAGGCGACCGGGTGATGGTTCTCAGTCAGCACCGCCGCAACACGATCATCGGCCGCGGCGGCGGGTAAACAAAGGGAGTAGTTATGGTTGACAAGATTATTTTGGAGCTCCCCGCTGACACGGTCGGTGGCGACATTGTCGTATCGACGGAGACGCGGGAAGCTGCGGAGGCTGCACGTGATGCGGCGCAGGCTGCGGCTAGTGTTGCGTCTACTGCTTCCACGACGGCGACGACGAAGGCCACTGAGGCTTTCAATAGCGCCGCTGCGGCAGAGGCTGCGAAGCTCGCCGCGCAGGCGGTTCCCACCACCAACGACACCGTGATGGCGGCGGTCGCAGCCGATACGGGGTCGGCGTTCAGTACACAACTATCTGCCACGATAGGTGCGGCTGTCGATACAAAGTCAACAGTCCGTGTCGGAGGAGTGCCAGTTTCCACTTTCGACGTGGAGAACACCCCGCTTACGAAAGTTGACATCGGTTTAGAAAACGTTGACAACACGGCAGACATTAACAAACTAACGAGCGAACCTGTGCGCGCAGTTCTTGGCTACCGCAATGTAACCGGCGAGACCATGCCGCGGTTCGCAGCGACTAACCTCACTGGCATCACCCTTCAGAATGGAACGGTTCGAGCGGCATTCTTCACGGCACTCAAGACTGAAACCGTCACGCAGATAGGCCTCTCAACAGGCAGCACCGGGGCGGGCGCGACACCTTCCACGATCAAGTTCGGCCTCTACCGGGTGGAGAGCAACGGAGACCTGACACGCATCGGCGTAACTGCGAACGACACCGCTCTCCTGTCCGGCGCATCGACCAGCTACGCGAAGTCGTTCGCTGGCGGCAACGCCGAGATATTCGCGGGTCAGCGATATGCAATCCTCGCGCTGATCCTCACGGGTGCCACGCAGCCGACCATTGTGGGCGTGCTTGGGCTTAACGGCACGGATATGGCTCAGAATCCCCGCCTCTCCGCAACAGTCCTGGCCCAAACCGATCTTTTGTCGAGCTACACGGCGGGCAGTCTGACCAACTCGGGCGCGATGATCTACGCTTGGACAGCTCCGTGACCGACTATTTCGTATCGTCGTCGGCGGGCAATGATACGAACACGGGCCTTTCCCACGAGCAGGCATTCGCGTCGATCACGCACGTCAACACGCTCCTAAATAACAACACGATCACGCGCGGGGACACGGTGCGATTCAATCGCGGCGACACCTTCTATGGGAAGCTTCGCCCGCAGTCACTCACGTTCACGCGAGCGGGCGACGTGCGGTTCATGCCGTACTCGGTACTCGACATCAATACGAAGCCGATCCTGTCGAGCTACAAGCTTCTGAACATTGAGCCCGGTTGGACGATGCACGCGGTTGGCGTGTGGAAGATTAGCCTCAGCGATGCGAATCACGGCACTACACACACCGGCTATGACGGTGCACAGGGCGGGGAGACCAACATCGGTTTCCTCAAAGTTGACGGGATGATCTACGGGGCGAAGAAATTCACGCTCGGAGAGCTCTCAACGGCATGGGACTTCTACAACGATGGCGCAGATCTGTACGTAAAGTCATCCGCAAACCCGACCACGCTGGCCGACGACATCCGCGCCGCACCCGATGGGGACGGTATCACTGTCGGGTCGAGCCAGCAGATCATCGGGCTAAAGGTGGTCGGCTCGGGCGGGCATGGCATCGCAGGGTCGTCCAGGAGGTCATACATCTACGGCAACGAGATCACCGAATGCGGCGGGTCGGCGCTCGTCGGCTACGGTGACGGGACCACCCGGTACGGAAACGGCATCCAGCTTTGGATTGGGTCGAAGGACTCGCTGATCGAGTACAACATGATCAGCGAAATCTATGACGCGGCCTACTCGATCCAGGGCTCTGAATCATCAATCACGCCGAACATCCCGCGTCTTCTGAACATTCACTTTCGCAAGAACCTGATCCACCACTGCGCGCAGTCGGTGGAGTTTTGGATGTCTGGTACGCAGATTGACGGAGCTGGATTCATCAACTGCACAGTGACCGACAACGTATGTCTATTCGCGGGCGGTGGCCGCTTCACTCAGTTCCGCCCGACATTCGCGAATCACGTCCACATCCTCACCTACGGGTGGGATTTCCCCGACTCCGATCTACTCATCGGCGGAAACGTGTTCTACGACGCCACAAGCGCCCACATGTACTCGTCTCTGCCAACGCCAGGGCTCACGCGCACCGGCAATATCGTCATGCTGAGGGCTGGTACGAAGATGATGTACCAGGATGCAGACACCATCGAGGACGCCGAAGGCTGGGCGGTCGCAGATGGAAACGATGTGGGCACAATATTCGGGATCATACCGGACGGTGAGGGCATGAACGTGAACGACGCACTCGCTTGGCTGGCAGAGAGCTACAGCCTCCCGCACTCGCGCCGGATGCTCGCCCGTCTGGTCGTCATCGAAGGGCAGACACAGGCCGTCGCGCTCGCGTAGGACACGAATCGTCTACTATGTAGGGATGGCCAAGGTGGGATCGTCTGGTGACGTGATCCACCTTGGTGTCCTCGCACTCATGATCACAGCCGTTATCATCGGCGCTGAGATTGGCACGACCGGAGCTGTGTTCCTCGGGTGCGGTGTCCTTGTTCTCACCCTGTCTGCGCTGCTCATCGTGCACCTGAGCGCGAGAGGTGACCTGGCGTTTTTCCTGCTAGTCCCGACGATTATATCCGCGTTCCAGAACGCCTACCTCGCGCCGTTCTCGGAACTCATCACGGCCAGCACTTTGCAGGTCGTGATCGTCGTCAATTTCCTGTACGCGATAGCGATCTACGTACTACTGGCGATGCTCGAAGGGCGAGCACTCCCTAACCCAACGCGGAAGCTGACCAGGCGCGTTAATACGCTCCTGCTACTTACGATCCTCTACGGCTTCGGAACAATGCTGCTGTTCGGCGCGAACCTGCAGGGGGCTATCGCTTCGGCGCGGAATCTCGTGGCACCGATGCTGTTCCTGCTGATTGGGCTCTACGCGAGCCGGGTCACCCAACTGACTCGATACCTCCGGTACCTCGTGTGGCTCGGCATCGCCGCAATCATCTTTGGATTCATTGAGGCCAATACGCCAGGCTTCTGGCAGGGACTCGGGTTGCAGGGGTTGTGGGAGAAGAAAGGCATCGGGGTCATTCCCGGCCTGGGGGTGCCGAAGAACTTCTTCGCATCTGAGCAGATAGTCCCCGGCGAGTTTATCCGACGCATGGCGGGGCCGTTCGCTGACCCGGTAAATTTCGGGACTTTCCTGTTTGCCGTGTTCGTCGCAGCCTGGTACCTCAAGTCCCGCGTTGCACAGATCCTAACTGCCGTCGCGATCGTGCTGGCAGTGAGCAAGGGCGCACTCCTGGGCGTGCTTACCTTTATCGCAGTGTGGACAATCAAGTTCCGGTCCAGGTTCGAAGCGTTCCTCGCCGTGGGGGCTGTAGCCATTGTCGGGATCTACTTCTTCCTATTCACTCAGTCGTCTTCGACGGGGAGCACCGCAGCACACGTCAGCGGCCTGTTCGCCGCTTTCACTGAAGTCGTCGCGCATCCGCTCGGGCGTGGCTTCGGCAGCACAGGCGTACTCTCGGGACTGTTCACGGAGGAGGGCAGTGAATCCGGGTCGAACATCTTGGAGAGCGGGTTGGGTACCGTTATCGGTCAACTGGGAATCCCAGGCATCCTCATCTACGCCGTGTTCTTCGTGACCATCGTTCGCACAATCAGGCATCTGCCTGGCACCCGCGAGCGTGCCCTCGGCTACTCGCTGACGTTCGCCTTCATCTTCAACATGGCATTCAACGAGGTCGCACTTAGCCCAAACTCTTGCGCCCCATACTTCATCGCACTCGGCTTACTCATCGGCACCACCACCAACGCCGAACCGACACTCACGGCGCGACTCGACCGGAAAGCGATGTACACCTAACCGACCCAGATAGTTGCATTTCGAGGTACATAAAAATACCCACCCAGCGCGCTAACACTGGGTGGGTAGTAGCCACTCACTGACACCTCGGCCGAACCCATTCGATTTCGAGGTGGTAGTGAGTGGCGTGCTGCAAACTTAGCGCAAATGTTACGATGGCACAATGACAAATATAGAAACCGATACGGACGCGAAGTTCTGGGCCAAGGTAGATAAGACCGACACTTGTTGGGTCTGGACTGGTGCCACCAACATGGGCTACGGGCAGTTCACAACAGAGTCGCACCCGAAACGTGTCAGAGTCCCCGCCCAGGCATACTCGTTCGAGATCGCAGGCGGGGTGCTCGAACCCGGGCAACGGGTGATGCAAACGTGCGGCAACAAGCTCTGCGTTCACCCAGCCCACTTGAGCGCGGGAACACAAGCTGACTACGACCGATGGTCGCCCGAGAACACGGCGAAGCGATTCTGGGCGCGCGTGAGCCAGCAAGTTGAAGGGTGCTGGGAGTGGCAGGGTCGCCGGATGGCAAAATCCCCCTACGGCCAAACGACCTACAAGAGCAAGCCAATAAATGCACATCGTCTCGCGTGGATACTCACCCACGGAGCCATCCCCGAGGGCCTTGTCATCTGCCATCGCTGCGACAATCCGCCGTGCTGTCGCCCCGACCACCTATTCACCGGAACGCACGCTGAGAACACAGCGGACATGATCGCGAAGCAGCGAAACCACACACCTCCGAGCGGTATCACCCATCCCGCGGCCAGGTTCTCGGCAGATCAGGTCAGGGCGCTCCGTGCTAGGTACGACGCTGGAGGCGTATCTACGCATGAGTTGGCGGACGAGTACGGGGCGAGCTCAATGGCCGTCTGGCGCGTCGTGACTAGGAAAAGCTACCTAGACGTCGAGTGACCACACGCTACGACCGGAGCCGACTCAATCTCGACCGGCACGCGGCCTACCTCGTGTCAGGGTTCATCGCCGGAGCCGCATAGGCGAGCGGCCAGGTAGCGCTTATCCCGACCGGGGGTAAGCGCTACCTGCGCTGACGCAGAGCAGCTCCGCACTCACCAAACCACCAGCCCCGCCATGTGCGGGGTTTTCGTATTTTAAGGAGACCCCGCACATGAGCATTTGGGCGCAGGTAACATCCATTCCGAACGGCACACGAATATTCAATTACGGGTACGACCAGTGTGTTGCTTTGGCGAATCATTGGCATGCGATGCTCGGTGGTTCGTTCGTGCCCGTACAGTCCGCTTACCAGTGGTGGAGTAACAGTTACGCGCAGGTGGACGCAATCTACACCAGGTCGGCTGTTCCGGTCGCGGGTGGCCTGTTCGTCGCCAGGTACGGCATTTATAACGCACCTGATGGGCATATTGGGATTGTGACGAAGGTGCATGCGAATGGCACGTTCGACACGATGGAGCAGAACGCTGGGACGTGGCGGTATGTGGGCCGGTACACGCGGGGTATGGCGAACATGCTCGGGTTCCTTGTGCCACGTAACAATCCGGCGAATGTGCCGCTTGAACCGACACAGCGTAAGGTTGGGGCGAACCCGGTCAAGCGTCGGGCAGCGGCCACCACGCAGAGCGCAGAGAAACAACCCCCACTAGACCCTCACGGTGTTGCGAACTTCAACGGGTGGGTTTACGGTGAGCGCGTCAATGACGGGATCGTTGACACGAACGTATGGTTCAGGGGCATCTCGGGAGACATGTTCTGGTCTGGCGGTTTCACTTCACAGTCCGTGGATGGTCTCACTAACCTGAACCCAGTTGTCCCGCCTGCCATAGCGGCCAACCAGCGGCAGGTTGACCCGGTGCCGGTGCATATCCGCAAGCTCGCCACGGCGAACTCGGAAATCGTTGGGAGCCTCGCAGCTAACGCCATCGTCACTCCCGAGGGGTGGGTACGAGGCCAGTCGGTCTCCGGGATCGATGTATGGGTGAAGATCCAGGGCGGCCATGCGTGGCTCGGCGGGTTCACACGCGAAGACACTGCAGGGCTGGTTGACCTGAACACGGCCTCACCGGTACCTGCCCCAATCGACCCCCCACTGCCGACCGACCCGACAGGGCCTAACTCCGACTTGGGGCACCCAGGTTCCGTCCTGGCCGCGATTGACCAGTGGAGCCTCAGCGCGCCGACCTTCGAGGACTACGAGCCGCTCACCCGCTTCGAGCCTGCCTCGGTTGGGATCGAGTTCCCCGACTGGATCAAGTTTGAGAAGATTCCGGTCACTGGCGGATTCTACGAGGGTCGACCTGGCAAACCGAACCACTTCGGTCTACACCACGCAGCGTCACCACACTTCGACGGGGCGAAGGACACACTGGACGGGCCGGGGGTTCCCACCACTCACTACCTCGTGAAAGATGGTCGCGTGGGCATCATGGTGGACACTCGGGATAACGCCTCGACGAACGGGCGCTACCGCTCCAACCAGTTCGCGATCAACTTCGAGGTGTGTAACGACAAGACCACCACGGACAAGCCCTCTGCGATGTCACACGAGGCGGTGGCCTGGGTCATGGCCGACGAGGCGCTCAAGTGGGGGTACAAACTGCCGCTGGCGATGAACGAGACCGCGCTCGAGCATAAGGTGCTCTCCAAGTCTCCGACAGCGTGCCCAGGTGACCTTGACATCGCATGGATCGCGAACCGGTCGAACGAGATCATCACCGCCTCGCAGAGCCAGGAGGAACCACCGGCACCAGACTATTCGGGCCTGGAGGAGAAAATCGACAAGCTCACCAGTATGACGCAGTGGATCGTTGACCTGTTGAAGCGAATCTTCAAGGGGGCAGCATGAGCGCGGTCGAGGCTTCCCTCTGGTTACTCGGGTTGGTCGTGGTGGTCGTAATGGCGACAGTGGCCCTCGCGTATTTGTGGGATGTCACCATGTCTTTCGCCACAGTGACCATGTTCGTCACGGCGGCGGTCGGGTTGGGTGGCTCATGATTGCGCGACTCACCCGACTGTCGCGATTCTGGTGGGCGTCTATCCCGGAGCCGCGCCTGGTGTCTGCGGGGTTTGCTGTGGCTTACGCGCTGGCTGTGTTCGGTGGGGCGAGCACGCTCCTCCGTGCCCCGTCGGACGTGCCTCCTGATCTTGCTGCGCTCATGTCAACCGTGGGATGGTTCCTCATCCTCGGTGGCCTGCTCGCGGCCGGTGCAGGGTGGGCTGACGCGTGGGCGCTCGAACGTCCCGGGCTGGCGCTCCTCATTATGGCGACAGCGGCCTACTTGCTGGTGCTCGCTGTTGCCGAGTCTCGCGGGGAGTCCCGTTCAACCGATCTGGTGATGACTAGTTTCGGGCTTGTTCTTTTCACGATTCGACTCGGAATGATTTGGCGGTTTACCCGCAAACCCAGGGGGTAGCCAATGACCGCACCAGAGATCCTTCGCGACGTGCTCCTTGTGGGTGGCGGCGCAGTGATTCTGAAAGTTCTCGACATGATCCGCGACGCCATTTCGGCGCCCGGGAAATCGCGCCGGCGCGAGGTGGACACGCTCGCGACCGGCATCAAGGAGCGCGACACCATCATTGCTGCGCTCCGAGCTGAAGTGGATGGGGCCAGATCAACGTACCGAAAACTGATCGAGGCGTACCACGAGCTCAGGGTGTGGGTGATCCGCACTGGAAAGCATGATCCGGATGATGTTCCGGATCTTCATTTGGAATGAGGAGTAACGATGAAGGCTCTGTTTGAATCTCTTGTTCGCACGTATGTGCCTTGGCTTGCTGGTGTGATCATCGGCTGGTTGATTAGTTTGGGTGTCCCACTCGATCCTGATGTGGAGGTGCAGGTCACGCTGGCGCTGATGGGTGTGGCGTCTATCTTGTATTACTTCTTGGCCCGCGTGTTTGAGATATGGGTCAAACCGAAGTTCGGCTGGCTCCTGGGTTTGGCGAAGTCTCCCACCTATGACGATGAGACCCGTCGCGCTGCAGGGTGACAGGTACGCGAAATTGCCCCTCTCCTAGCCTTCTGGGCCGGGAGAGGGGCAATTCGTGGTTTACGCGGCCAGTCGCATCGGCGTGACGGTCGGCAACTGCGCGATACCTTCCCGCATTCGCCTCATTGACACCTGGGTGTAAATCTCGGTCGTCGCCAAGGATTCGTGCCGCATGAGGTCTTTCACAACTCGCACATCGACTCCATTGTCGAGCAGCTCGGTCGCGTAGTAGTGGCGGAGCTGATGGGCTTTGCCTGTGAAGCCGGCACGGCGCATCGTGTGGCTTATTGCTCGAGAAACTTGCTTTGAGTCAATGTGGGGTGAGTCGGTTTGGGATGCGTAAGCGGGGAACCAATAACCTCGCCCCGGGAAGTCTTTGGCGAGCTCCAGGATCGCGTCATGCGCGGGGAGAATCGCGGTTTTACCACCCTTCCCAGTGACGGTGATGATGCCGCCGATCCGGTCAAGGTCTTCACCCCGGAACTTTGCGACCTCGTGCACGCGCAGTCCAGCGTAGGTGGCGAGGGTGATCATGGCGCGAGTGCGTTTCCTTGTTGCGGCGGCGAGCAGCACGGAGACGTGCGCGGCCTGTACTGGCCTGGGTAGGCCTTTGGGGCGGCGCGGGCGTGGTGTGTGCAGTGTGGGGTCTTCGGCGACGATCTCCACTCTTAGCGCCCATTTGAAGAACGCGCGGATAGACGCATGGTAGGACGACCGTGACGACTGCGAGAGTTCGGGACGCCCGCAAAACGCGATGATATGGTCAGCGGTCAGGTCGAGAACGTCAACCCCCGCATGTGTTGCCAGTAGCAGAACCGTGTCGCGCCGATCCTTGATCGTGCGTTCCGATAAACCTTGCCCTCGTTGCCAAGCTGACCATTGATCGAGCGTTCCCAATGCGTCTCTCGTTTCTCTACCTTGAGGAAACAAAGAGACTACCGGGCGCATGGGCCTAGCTCGTAAACGCTGATGCCCGGTCAGCTGCTTCCATGAGGCAGGCCGCTAAGTATCGCGCTTCCGTTGGGGTGAGCGTGAAGTGTGCGTCGTGGTCGTATGCGGCAACATTGATGGTTGCGTCTGGCGAGATGAAGTTCTCGCGGTCGATGGTGACTTCGTAACGGTATCCGCGATCTGATTTGACGTTCATGCTGCTTCCCTGCCGGTGAAAATGTCGATGATTGGGGAGAAGGTGCCACCTTGTAAAGCGCAGGTGGTCGGTTCGAGTCCGACAGGCGGCTCTGTCCGACCCCCACACGTATCGCACGTGTGGGGGTCGTTTTCGTTTGTGGCATGTCCGGTCTTAATCCACCAGTAGTCCACTCCGGTGACCTCTGCCCATTTCTGGATGTAGATGTCCTTCAGCCGAGTGGTGGCCCCCGTCTCGTAGTTGCCGACAGTGTTGCCGGACATTCCGATGAGTGAGCCGAAGTCATCTTGGCTGATGCGCGAACTGTAAATCTCGCGTGCGATCCGCAAGCGGCGGTGGATGTCAATCATTGGGATGATTCCGCCCGCGCCTTGCATGTTCCCTGCTTTAGCGGTGGTGTTCATGTGCCCAAGCTTAGGCGGGTTCATCGATTCATGCAAGAAGTTTCTTTTTCGGCTTGACTTAAATCAGGCGTAGGCCTTAATTTGGGGATATGCCCAAAAACAAAGACGAGCTAATCGGCGCAGCGGAAGCCGCCGAAAAGCTGAACATGGACATCCGAACGGTGCACCGCAAGATCGCCAGCGGCGAGATTCCCCACATTGGGAAGCTCCCCGGGCTGCGTGGCTCATACATCCTCAGCAAAGCAAACATAGATGCGCTCGCCGCTGACCTCGTCGAAGAAACGGCGGGGAAGTCGTGACTGTTGCGTCAGCAGCGGTAATCGCGGACAGCGTTCACGATCAGCTGCGCCTGCTCCGGAGTGACGTCTGGGACGGTCCCGCCCTCATACCTCGCCTCAGCATTCGCGAGAATCTGAGCCTCGTCTCGCCCCTGTTCGATATCAAGACATATGTTATCCGCGCGGCCAAGCGCCCGGTCCGGATTCACCGTGAGGCCACGATCGATCTCTGTCATCGTCGCAAGGAACATCGCCTCACGCACCGCCTCGTCACTAAAGCCGTCACTCGAGACTTCACTGACAAGCTCGTTGGACTCTTCTACCGGCTCGACGGTGGCCGGGCTAGGTGTAACCGGCTGAGGCTGCGCCAGTTCAATTGTCGGCTCAGGCTCAGGGGCGCTACCGCACCCCGCGAGGAGGATCACCGAAACGAGCGAAGCAAGGATGCGAGTTCTCATATCGGCATTGTATCCACAGGCGCAGCGCTCGCCGCAGGTAGCCCCGACGAGCCAACCTCTGGTTTGACCTCGGGTACAGAGGGGGGAGTGTGATGGGCATCTTCAATAGGCGTCCGCGGCACCCGCAACAGGGCTACAGGCCAATTTACCGAGAACCTCGTCCGAGACCGAAGCAGCTTCATTTCTGGCGTACTGGCCCTTACCAGTACGAATTCATACCCAATCCCGGAAGCGACCCCAGGCTGCACGACAGGACGCCGCAACTGGCCGGTTCAGAAACTCAACCCACCTTTTTCTACGCAAGAACAGCTCAGGGTTATCCCGCATATGCCACCTGCCCGGAACTCCTGGAGTCACTTGTGACGACAAGGACTGGTCCGGACCCCAACGTGGCTTACTGCGACGGGGCGGTAGCGTGATGCTCACGTTTGAGTCTGCGATGGGTTTTCTTGTTGGAGGCGGGATCGCAATAGCAGCTCTTGTTCTGCTTGCAGTTGGCGTAAATGTCCTCGGTGCTCGTTTCGCAATCTACGGGCACGAGATGCAAGAGCGGCAAGACCGAATGAGCGCCGCCAGAGGATCCAGTACACAGGTGGTTTCCGGTACTGAATCTGAACCCGTTTGTTGCCCAGTTCTGGACCAGCAACATACGCATGACCGTACGAACCGTGTGCGTCAAAATCCAGTCTGTTTCTGCGGAGTGGAATCAGGGCAAGCCCGTGCAATGACTCCCCGGAGTGAAGAACTAATGCCGACGACTGTTGCTGAAGCGGGGTCAGGACGTTGAGTATCCGCACATCGTATGCAGGGCCGCTGCCGATGTTGGTGATTTCGACCCTCATCCAGAATGGAGAAACGTTGTCTGATGTGGTTACGAGTCCGGTGGCTGTTGCCCGCCAGATCGGCCGCGGCTTATCTAGCCAGCGGACGATGAGCGTGGTAATGAGTGCGACCACTGCGGATATCACTGCCGAGATGATCGCGAGCGTCAGTGATTCTTCGAAAGTCATTCCCAAACACTAGCTAATTCGTACCTTCTAGCCATTGTTTCGACCCTGGCCCAGCTACTGCATACCCAATTTCAGGAGATCACTATGTCTATGTCTACACCGATGGTCGCGCGGCGGCGGCGTCGCTCGCGGGGCCAGTTCGCCTGGTACCCATACCTCGAGGCGGGGTGGGCCGCGACCGCGGCAATCACCCTCATGATTGTCCGGCTCGATCGCCTTCCACTGGCGGCGCTCGTGGTGCTCGTCGCGCCGGGGCTCGTCTTCGTGCTGGTCCGTGTGGTCGCTGCGATCGCTGATGCGAAGGGTGGTGCCCGCTGATGGCGACTTATGAGGTGACGGGCGAAGGGGTCCGGGAAGCGCTGGAGACGGTGCGGGTGACCTGCCAGTGGTGTGAGGAGCGGGCGACGAAGGTGATGCGTTGCCGGAACGTCAAGGC
This sequence comes from Hyphomicrobium sp., assembly GCA_041659545.1. GTDB lineage: Bacteria > Pseudomonadota > Alphaproteobacteria > Rhizobiales > Hyphomicrobiaceae > Hyphomicrobium_A. The sequence continues at coordinate 12,369 of JBAZYB010000009.1, read as the reverse complement.
GATGCACGTGCTCCTGTGCGAGGCGTGTCTTGCGCAGGTGGCGGCCGCGATCGCGAACGCAGCGCACACGCACTGTGCAGCGTGTGGCGATGCGGGCGAAACGCTGCCCGATGTGGCCGAGATTTTGGACATTTGAAGGAGACGATGATGGGTAACCCACTAGACAGGCTCGATGACATCTTCCCCCACGGAACTGTGGAGGGTGAGCGGGGCGGGTGTTACGGGTCGAGCTGCCCGGCCTCACCGCTGACGTGTGCCGAGGTCGCTTCGCAGTACCGTACCGACTTCCGATTCAAGCGTCTGTACAAGTCGGGGCTCCGCGGTCAGGAGCTCCTCGACGCGTTCAGCGAGAAGCCGGCACCCGCGGCAGCTGATGCGCCACCAGCGCTACCAGAACCGGAGACGGCCGCGCAGCCATCGGGTCTGGCGACTGCGGTGCAGGAGATGGTGGGCTCTCTGGCCGGAGGGTGGGAGTCGCTGTCGGTGTCCGAGCGGGACGCGGCTCTCCTGGGCCTGAGCGATGAGGGCTTGCTACCTCGACAGGTGGGTGAGCTGATCGGGAAGACCGCGGGTGCGACGGCGATGATGGTGAAGGCCGCACGCCGACGCCGGGACGAGGGCCAGGCGACCGGCCCCGCTGGCGTGCAGGAACAAAGGCCCGGGGAGATCTCCTCGATTCCGGAATCAGAGATCCCGGCGACAGTGCTTGAGGCGAAAGCTGAGGCGGCGATCCCATCCTCGCGAGAGGTGAGATTCGCAACAGGCGATGTGCTCCACGGGGCACGTGCGCCGCGGGTGGTGCAGTTGTGGGCGCTCGTCGATGAGGACGATCACCTGGTGATGGCATCGACCGAGGCTGGTCCGCTTGTGGCGGAGCTCGCGAAGTTGGTGCAATCATGACCGGGCCGGTGCAGCCGGTGCGGTTGCCGGCGACGATTGGTGAACGGTGGGTCAGCCTGCCGCTGCTCTGGCCGAGGCATGGCACTTGGCGGGTGTGGCTCGTGGAGGGTGCGACGTCGCTCGCGCTCGACGCACGTCAGGTCGTCGCCCACCTCGGGATCGTTGACGAGAGCGTGTATGTGGAGTTCCCGATCGATTGGTGGCACGAGTACTTCGACCCGCGCAGGCCCGACCCGATCATGTTGGCGTTGTGGTCGCACGAGACGGTGCTGCGGGTCGCGGAACGGTTCACCCCGGCGGGTTCACGAGAACTGATGGAGTTCACGTCATGGGTGTCCGCACAGTTTCACGGATTGTGTGTGGAGGATCCGCAGCGCACCCTCGACGAGTCGCTGCCGGCGGGCCATGAGGGCAGTGAGGAAGAGTTCCCGGTCGCGGCCGCGGCCCGCAGGCTTGCGGTGCGATACGGGGCGAAGGTCACCCGCGGTCTCGTGTTCCAGCACCTGCACCGTCTCGAGTACGTGGAGCGCGATCAGGAGTTCCCCGGCCATTCCTATTGGCGAACCACCCCGCTCGGGCGTTCCCGCGGGACGGTGTTCGCTCGCCGGGTGAAGCACCCAAAGGGACTCTACGAGCAGGTGTTCGTCACCCAGGCCGGCATGAAGGAACTCTCCACCTCGCTTCGCACGGAGCTCGAACCACCACTAGTGGATCTTGGGGACGGTGTCCTGTGAGCAGTATCAATCCGATCGCGATGACGTACATGGTGTGGTGGCCGGAGCACCAGATCATCAAGTACGGGCGGGCGTGGAAGATGTCGAGACTGCGCCGGTTCGTGGAGAAGGGCGCCCGGATCGTGTGGCTGCGCCGGGACACGCTCGCGATCGAGGAGCGGTCCATTCTCGCGATCGCCCGCATCGAGCTCGAGCCGGCGTTCACGTCGGGGGACGACGCTAAGCATTTGCTGCCGATGGGCCGGGGCTGGACGGAGGCATTCCGGGTGCCTTCGGATGACCTGGTGAATCGCGCGATCGATATTTTCGTGGAGGGAATCGCACCGTATGTACATCAATCGGCAGAGGCAGCTGCCGCACGAAGACTGGAAGGATCCACGGCTGGTGGTGCTGCCCCCACCGGTGCGGCATCTCGCGACGGGTTTACGGATGATGGCCGACGCGGAGGGCCGCGGCCCAGTGAATCTGCATCTGATCCGCTCGAACGCGTTCCCGTCGCCGGACATGACGGGGTGGTGGCCGGAGCTTGGCGACATCGAGGAGTACATGCTGCTCCTGGACGAGTCGGAGTGGTTGAAGGTGTACCCGAACCCGAACCCCGCAGCGGAGGGCCCGGAGCAAACCCTGTTTCAGATCCTCGCGAAGTGGCCGCACGTGTCGAGGGAGGGCGATTCGCGTCTCCCACCACCCCCACACCACCCTCCTGTATCGCCTTCCGGAATTTTTCCGGGCAGTGGAGAGAGGGAGAGCGAGAGCGTGGGAGCGGGGGAGAGCGGGGGAGAGAGTGCGGGGGTGAGAGCGGGTGCGGGCGAGGGGCTTGCCGGAACCACCCACCAACCGGCACCTTCCATTCGGATCCCGCCATCGTCGTTCTGCAGTGCACACATTGGTGGTCCTCCGGAGGGTCTGGATTGCCGGGATTGTGGCACCGCAAGGAACCGGCACCAACGCTACGGGGAGTTGCGCGCAGCCCGTCAGCAGGCTCTTACTCAGGGCGGGGTGCTGGGAGCGATGGCGTGTCAAGCGATCGAGGCCGAGATGCGCGCTCTGGAAGATGCGGCAGCGCTCGCGCTCCTGGGCGGCGTGCAGGCCCAACCCGTCGAGGAGCCGGTGGAGTTCATCGACGCAGACGGCCGCATCGAGTCGACGTAATTCCAGGGCCCAAATCTTTCGTACATCTTTCGCTTTCCCCACATCGTAGGAGCACCCAGTCATGACCCATGAAGACATTCGCGCCAGGTTCGACCACAGCCAACCACTCTCACCAGAGAAGCGGGCCGCGCTCGTTCCGCTGCGAACCCTGACCCGGAACCTGGCCGAGACGTTCGCGGCCGAGCTCCCCGCAGGCCGTGAGCAGGCTCTCGCGCTCACGAAGCTCGAAGAAGCCCTGTTCTGGGCAGACGCAGCGATCACCAGACATCAACCCCACACAGACACTCAAGGAGAAGCCCGATGACCACCACCATGGAACTCGTCACCATCACCCCGACCGACGCGATCATCGACGTGAACGTACGCACCAAGGTCGACCTCGACAAAGCCTTCCTGGAATCGATCCGCACCCGCGGCATCCTGCAACCCCCGACAGGGTGGCGAGACGACGACGGCCTTATCCACATCGAGGTCGGGCAACGCCGCGCGCTCGCTGCAGCTGAGGTGGGTCTGGATGCGTTGCCGGTGTTGGTGAAGCCTCGTCATGATGCGGAGGCGGATCGTTTGATTGATCAGCTCGCGGAGAATGACCGTCGGGAGCAGTTGTCGGATTCGGAGCATGTGGCCGCGTATGAGCAGTTGTCGTTGTTTGGTCTGCCGGCGGATGAGATCGCGAAGAAGACGGGCGCGAAGCGTGCGGTGGTGCGTCAGGCGTTGAAGCTCACGAAGGAAGCCCCGGAGATGGTCGCGGTGATGCGTGAGCATGAGTTGACTCTCGACCAGGTCGCGGAGATTGCTGAGTTCCGGGAGCACCCTGACTTGGTGGTGTCGTTGACTGATTTCGCGAAGAAGATGCCGGAGTCGTTGCCGCATGAGCTGGGCCGAACTCGGGAGCTGGTCCGTGAACGTGCCGAGGTGGCGCAGTTGAGGGCGGAGGCGGAGGCGAAGGGGTGGAAGTTCGTTGGCCCTGACGATGAGTGGGAGCAGTTCCTGAGCTCGTTGCCGGTACCTGAGGTTGACCCGGATTTGGTGTTGGTGGAGTTGGAGTCGCTGCTCCTCGGAGAGGAAGCCCTGACACCTTCGCCGGAGGCGGCGCACGCGCAGGGCGGGCTGGTCGCCACCGTGGTACCCCGCCCATATTGGGAGAACAAAACGGAGGGCACGCTGAAGCTCGAGTACTGGGTGCTCAATCCTCGAGAGCACGGGTACACCATCGATGACGGCACTGCCGGCCCCCGGGACACATCTCCGGAGGAGGAGGAACGCCTCCGGGAAGTGGACGCGCGCAGGGCGAAGATGGCACAGCGGCAGCAGGACTGGGAGCGGGCGACGAAGATTCGCCGTGAATGGATCCGCGACGACCTCCTGAACGACCGCAAGAAGCTCCCCGCAGACGCAGCACAGATACTCCTCGAGGAACGCCTCGGCCGCGGCCCCACTCTCCCGCCCCGCTGGTACTCGCCCGACATCACCCACACCGCAGCCCTGCTCGCCCTCCCACCCGTCCCGGGTGAAATCAGCACCGCCGCGCACAACATGACCGATGACATCGCCAATCAGTTCTTCAAGGCAGCGGAAGCTCTCGGCCCAACCCGTGTGTCTCTCGCGCTCGCCCTCGGCCGCGTCGAAGGACAAGCAGACCGGTACGAGCCCCGTCTCGCCGGATACCTGCAGCAGCTCGCAGCCTGGGGGTACGGCCTCGCCAGCATCGAATCCGACCTCATCACCGAAGCCACACCCACCACCGAACACGAAACCACCGCGCTCGCCGCAACCGACACCGCTTCTGACACCGACACTGAGGGGGTCTGATCGTGGCCGTGAAACTCTCGTCGAAGCTCCCCGACTATGAACGCAACGGGATGGGGACGATCGGCACTGAACTGGTCCATCAGCCGGAGCGCCGGCACGTGGTGATCGCGATCCTCGACTGTGCACAGACCGTGCTCATCCATACCGAGGCGGGCCCGTCATACACACCCACCGCGGGGATCCTCTACATCGAACCAATCAAGGATCCCGGGGACGTGGAGCAGCTCACCGAGATCATGGCGCGGGTGCGTGCGGAACGGATGGGCGAAGACACCCTCGATTTCGATCTTGGCCTCGTTGATGCAGGGGGTGAGTGACGCATGGCAAGCATCATTCTCAGTACGATCCTGACCTCCCGCACCCACGAGCTGCTCGAGGCGAAAGCCAAGGCAGCTGGCATCACGGTCGAAGCACATGCCGCGCAGGTGCTCGCTGACCATGTGGCACGTCCGGAATGGCATCAGGTCGCCGATGCCATGGAGCGGCAGGCGCTCGCCGCGGAGGTGGAGCGAGTGTCGGGTGAGCGGGATCGTGCGCGCTCGACGGCGCTTCGTTTGTGGGGGGAGTTGGAGCAGGGCCTGAGTATCGATGTTGGGGTGCTGCATCCGGAGCTGGGGAAGCTGCTGTCGTTGACGGCTGACGCTTTGCAGGTCGCTCTTGATGTGATCCGCACGGAAACTCCGGCAGCCAGCCCGCGCGCGCATCTGGCGCTGGTGGAGGGGGCTGAGGATGCCTAGGCGGGGGACGTCGACGGTCACGAACCCAGGTGTGGGGGATGTGTACACCGTGCTCGATGGCACCCAGTGGCTCGTGATCGGGCGGGCTGAGGGGAAAGTCAGGTTGGAGGCGTTGAAAGCGTCGGTGGTGCGGGTGTGGGAGACCACGATCCCGGTGTTGCTGGTGTCGGTGTCGGGGTGGCGGAGGTCGGGATGCTGAGCACAGCGAACCTGCACGATCCGCAGGCGTGGTCATTCCGTGAGGCATGCGACGCGGTTGATGTTCGGGATAGGGATCGTTCGGTGATGTCGGATGTTCCGAAGCTATCGGGCCCGTGCGGTCAGTTCTCACACCACCACCGCCTGTTGCGCTCTCGCGGCCGTGATGATTCCCCAGCGAACCTGGTGCTGCTCCTTGGGTCGGGCACGTCGGGTGAGCACTGGTGGGTGCATAACAATCCGGACCTCGCAACCAGGTTGGGGTACATGGTCCACGCGGGGGAAGATCCGGCCCGGGTTCCGATCTGGCGGGTGGACGCGTTCGGGATGCGGTGGGGATGGTTCCTGCAGTCCGTCGACGGGCAACTCACCCCGTGCACCCCACCGGATGACCCGCAGCACCTTCTCCCGGCCGCGCTGGCCGAGTTTGACCGTCTCGTGACCGTCCACCGCCGTACCGCTCTGCGGCATCTCTGAGGAAGGAACCCCCACCGATGTCCACCCAGACCACGAAGCACCCCAACAGGCCGTGGGAAACCCCAGCCGCGGATCTCGTCGAAGAAGTCGAATGGCTCCTCTCGTTCGGTATCCACCCCGACCAGATCGCCCAGGCCATCGGCAAGAAGACCGCATCCATCGAGCGAGCACTGTACCGGCAAGGCCGAGCAGACCTCGTGACCAAACTCCAAGGACGAGCAGCATGACCACTTACACACTCCTCCAAGCCGCGAAACTCATCGACACCCTCACCCAAGACATCGCAGACCTCCTGCCGACCGCAGCGGACGATGCCGACATCGACATCGTCCTCGACACCAAACGCACCGGCAGCACCGAGACCATGCTCGCCGAAGCCCTCACCCTCCGCCTCGTCCACAACGGATGGACATTCACCCACACCAACCCCAACCAACCAGAACCAGAACCCACCACAGACACCACCACCACAAGCACCACAGCGCTCGCCGCCGAGGTGCAGGTACGGCACGAGTTGCGTCCTGAGGACGGCACGGGTGATCCGGTGTGTCTGTGTGGGTTCAAGCCGGTGCCTCCTGAGGTGAAGACCCAGGGTGAGGCGGTCGCGATGATCAACCGGCATGTCGTTGATGAGAACCGAAAGCGGGCAGCGCAATGAGTACCAGGATCCGTGGAGTTGTCCGTCGTTTGCCCCGTGTTGGGGGCACAGAGAACGGCGAGAACTGGTTCTCGATCGCGTTCACGATCGATGGTGAGCAGGCCGACGTGTACGAGTGCACCTTCAGCGGCTCGCATGCTGAGGCGATGCGGGCGGTGCACAGGATGATCGATCGCCTGGCCCACCAGCTGCGGGCAGTGGAGTTCGCGAGTTTGGTGGGGGTGTCTCGTCAGGAGCGGTGTGGTGGGTGTCGGGATCTCGGAGACCACACGTATGGCCCGGGGTGTCAGTACACGGCTCCTGCACTCAATCTGAGCAAGGTGGAGGTACGAGCATGAGTTTAAAGCCTGAGACGTTCTTAGCGTTGCAGTGTGACTATCCGTCGCGTGTGGGGCAGTCAAGTGACCGGTAAGTCACGCACGTGCACCGTCGCGGACTGCTCAAATACGACGGTTGCAAGGCGCCTGTGCCGAAAGCACTACCAGCAGGCTTGGCAGGATGGGCAGCTCGGAGCGCATGAGAAGCAGCTGACGCGGCCCCGCCTGCGCGATCGGAAGATCTGCCCAGACGAGCACAAACACCAGCAGGCCACGACGTGCTTCATCCAGCATCAATGTCGTTGTGACCCGTGCATGGATCACAACGCTGCGCGCGAGCGCCAGCGGAAGAAGAACATCGCCTACGGTCGCTACGACTCAGGCCTCATCGACGTGGCGCCGGTTCGCGAGCACGTGCTGACGCTCGGAGAGTACGGGCTCGGCTATAAACGCGTCGCGAGACTGTGCGGGTTCAAGTCTTCGACACCGGTACGGACGATCATCTGGGGTCGGCAGGACCCGGGCCCTCGCTGTGGGGAGATGCAGAAGCGGGTGAAGCGTGAGACTGCGGAGAAGATCCTCCGCATCCGCCCTCACGTCGAGCTGCTAGCCGATGGGGCGCGCATCCCAGCTCGTGGCGCCCACCGCCGCGTGCAGGCGCTCGTGACCCGGGGCTGGTCTTTGTCGAAGATCGCACGTCTGATCGGGATGGATATCACGAATTTCTCCGGGCTGATGCGGCGCGACAGCGTACTGGTTGGCACGCATCGGGCGATTTGCGAGGTGTACGAAGACCTGTGGAATAGTGAGCCGGATCGCAGTACTCCGGCGCAGGAGGCGGCGTTCAGTCGGAGCCTGGCGATGGCAAAGCGTAACGGTTGGGCGCCTCCGCTCGCTTGGGATGACATCGATCTCGACTCTGCTCCCGATTTCGGCACTCCCGCCGATGATTTCACTATCGACGAGCAAGCTGTCGAACTCGCTTGCTCAGGAGCGCACGTGCGACTGCACCCGGTTGAACGTCGCGAGGCGGTTCGCCGCATTCATCGCGAGCGCCTTTCTGATCGGCTGATTGCGGAGCGCATTGGCGTGGAGCCGCGAACCGTTTTGCGCATCCGTGAGGAGCTTCATCTGGCCGGGTGGACGGTTGCGGAGCAGCGAGCTGGCACTGATGGCCCGAGGGTCGGAAAGAGGGCGGCAGCATGACCACCAACCTGTTTGAACTCGAAGACTTCGGTCTCATTGTCGACCCAACCGAGGCGATGCGCAGCGGGGAACAAAAAGTCTCACAGTGCGCCTGGTGCGGGTGCGTCGTCGTGTGGGGCGTTCTCGCCGGGTTCCCGCAGCTTGGCGCATGCTCTGCGTGCGGGCGGGCCGATTGGGTGCGGCAGCAGCTGCCACTCGCAGGGATCAGGAGGACGACCCGATGAGCACTCTCTTCGATCTCGTCGACTTCGCCGAAACTAGGCCAGCCGACACCCTCCCGTGTCTGCATTCCCTGCACGACCTCGAGCATTACGAGTCCTGTCTGCAGCTCACCTGCCCAACGTGCGGGCTCACCGAACGCAGCGCCTATGCGCTGTACCACGGTCACGACCCGTACCGGAACGGGCACACCCACACGTGCTCGCTCACGCAGGCGCTCGTCGACCAGTCTGCCTGCTGTATGTCCTGTCGCCGGTTCACGTTCGGGCACACGGGCGGCTGCCAGTGGAAAGGCTGCCCCCGGTTCGAGGCCGGCCACCAAATCGACCACCATCAGCGTGACTCACGATGCCTGAAGTGCGGGGCTGGGTCACGCGTCGTCTTCCAGATCGGAGCCTGGTAATGAGCGAACGAACCGACCACGCACGAACACTCGAGTATCTGCTGGATGGGTCGCCGGGGTTGAGGCCGCACGAGAATGCGGCGATGAAAGCCGGGATTACGGCACTCGATGAGCAAGGAGAAGACGATGACTAATCAAACACCAGAGAGCGTGATCGCGGAAGTGATCGAGTACCACGCGGATGCTATCGACACCCACGGGCCAGGCTGCTACAAGAACCATGCCGCGTGCCTGGCTGTGAAACTGCGAGACATGCTGCGGGAGCCTTGCGTGCCTGATGCCGCGACCGAGGAGCTTGCCCGAATCAAGCCTCTCTTCGAGAATTACTCTCGCGAGTACCCGAACGAATGCAACAAGCGCGTGAAGGCTGAGGCTGAGCGTGATGCCGCCCTCGCTGCGATAGAACGTGTGCGAGCGATCCATTACAACGCTGGGGAGTCTCAGGGATACTCTTCACAGTTCAAGGGTGGCTACGGAATGCTCGGGGATTGCTGTGCAGCTTGCGGCTCGCATGGCGAATACGGGGTCGAGTACCCGTGCCCGACTGTCGCGGCGCTCGAAGGGGCACCCGAATCCGAAGTGAAGCCGTCGAGCACCGTGGACGAGGCCGCGCTGGCCGAGGTGATTGCGAATGCGGGAGTGGACTACAACCTGAGCGACCGATCTGCCGAGAGCCATGCATGTGGGGCACCCGACTACCGGAGTGCATTTTTGGCCCGTGCCATTGCCGAGCACCTGACAGGAGGAACGAAATGAGCTACACGCCCATGACCGAGGAAGTGCGCGGCGACTATGCGCACTTTCAATGCCCCGTAGGGTTGCCCGATTGCACCGATGTGTTCCGGGTGGCACTTGCCGAGTTTGACCGCTGGCTGGCCGCGCTGATCCGTGAAGCGAAAGCGGAAGCGTGGGATGCGGGTGTGGCTACTGCGTTGAATCATGCGAAGCGGCAGCCTGATGGCATAACCCTCAAGTTGGAAACGTTCGGTGGGGACGGCTGGCCGAACCCGTACAGCGAAGGGAGCGAGACATGAGTGACCTGCATGAAGCACGGGTGGGAGCGGCAGCGAGAGCCATGTGGGACCTGCGGAAGCTTTCGAGTGATCCCGAGTGGGACACGCTTGAGTATGGGGTGAAGCAGGAGTACCGCAAGGATTCCCGTGCCGCTCTCGCTGCGGCTGACGCTCTGGTGACCGAGCAGATGGTCGCATCAGCAATCCTCATGGTCACGCAGGGTGACGTGTCGCCTGAGTACGCGTGGGAGGTACAGTACCCGGAGGTTCAGGACGAGCTGCTCGCCCAGGCCCGCGCAGTCCTCGCCCTGATCGGAGGCGGGGATGAGTGAGCAGTGCGGGATCGCTAAGTTCGCGCGCGACAGGTTGGGCATCGAGCTGCTGCCTTGGCAGGTTGAACTCACGGAGAGGATGGAGCGCGACGAGCTGACGGTGATGGTTGGCACTAGAGGCATCATCGAGGTTTTCCCGAATGGTGAAGAGCAACGCGAGGCACGAGAGCGGAGCATCGAATGACGGGCGACATCTTCGGTCGATCCGACTGGCTGATCCAACATCTCACTCAAGTGCCCATGCTGATCATTCACATCAGGGAGCAAGCCCTCCCAAGCATGCAAGCCAGCACAGAGGGCCGAGTTTCTGGCAGCAAGGAGCAGACAACAGCCCCTATGCGCATCGAGCCACTTGACGACGCAGATGAGCTCTGGGCTATGGTCTGCTCGCTCGCAGAGTACCTCGCCGAACGAGCGAACATGCAGGCACCCAGAGAGCTCGCAACACAGTGGCTCGTCGAGGGGTCAGTGCGCCGCGTTACAGGACTCGCAACCACTAACCCAGATCGCATCTATACCGAGGTGTGGACAATAACTCAATGGCTCAGAGACCGCGCCTGGACCCTCGCCATCAACCCCGAATACCAGACATCCGTGGATGAGCTTGTAGAAGCGATCACCAGCGCTCGCCGCAGGTATCCGGAGGCGCCGACTTTTCAGGGGGCGCGACATCGGTGTCCGTTGTGTGGGCTGTATGCGGTGGAACCTGTCTACGGGAAGCGCGGAGGGCTTGAGGGGCTTGCCTGTGTGCACTGCGGTGCGCGGCGAGAGTACGGAGGCGGGTAAGTGGCGGAGACGTGGTTAACCTACCGTGGTGCCGCAGCTCGAGTGAATCGGTCAACGCGTTCAATCAAACGGTGGCATCGCTTCGGGATGCCGATGGGGTGGGACGAGCAGGGCCGCAGGATCGTTCGCGAGGAGGTGCTACTTGCCGAGTTCCGGAAGCGCCTGGCCTCGGATCCGGCGCATCGATGGAGGATGAGGAGCTCTGCACGCGACACGCCGGATTGGCCAGCGTCTTGACGATCGAGTGGTGTCACCCCCTAGTGTGTGAAATGCAGAAGTAGGCCGGACTCCCAACGTGGATTGTCCGGCCTTCTGCATGCTGGGGCGCAACCCCGGCCGCGGGTTTTGTGGTTCTCGTGGCCGGGGGACACCCGCCATCGTGATCGAGCGAGGTGTGTCAGTGGCTGGAAAGCGGAAGAACACTCGGCGAATGAACAAGCTCCGCGGAGAGTTCTTCGAAGAAGGGCGCCGGCTTGATGCTGATCCTGAGACTCGACACCTGGCGGGATGCTGGCTCTGCAAGCAGCGCATCGACTACGACGCGGAACCGGGCACCACGCCCGACTCCCACACCCTGGATCACCGGATCACCGTTGATGACGCTCCGGAGTTGCAAGAAGACCCAGATAACTTCGAGCATGCCCACTCCAATTGCAATTCATCACGGGGTAAGCGTGACATTGCTGGGGCAGGACTAGGCGAGCTCGTGCCCGACTGGTGGTAACCCGCAAGCGAAGGAGCACACACATGGCACAGCAAGGCAGCGTGCGCGCACTACTCACCGTCACCGTCGACGGGAAGAAGCCGCAACACCTCAGACTTCAAATGCCGATCAAGCTCACTGCAGTCGAGGTGAAGCCTTGCGGATGCGAGTGCACTTGCCAAGACGCATCATCAGAAGCTTGACGATTCGAGAACCCAGAGAGATCCAACGCCCGACTGGTGGTAGCGCGAAAGGGGCAGGAATGAACCGATACACCGCAGCCGGGCTCGCCCTCGCCGCAATCACCAAGCAGCACCGCATCATCGTCATCTCACCTCGAACGGCCGATATCACCGCGGCACTCGAAAGCTTCGAGCACGTCGACTTCATCCGTGACCAAGCCGAGATCCGCAGAGCAGACCCTCGCGTCAGCTTCCACCTCGGCGGCAAGATCATCTTCCGAAGCGCACGACAGTCACTCCGCGGAATGACAGCCGACACTGTGTACATCGAAGAAGACGTACTCAGGCACACCCTCAGCACGGTCGAGCAAGGCAACCTCCTGCGCGACGCTCAGCTCGTCACAACAGCCGCAGGCGGAGACATCGTCATCGGAGCCTGACCAGAGCACCACAGGCTCAAATGAACGCGACAGACGCGACATCAAGGCATCCCGATCCCAAACCCAGAAAAATCCAGCACCCCGCGGGGGGACGGCCCAC
>JBAZYB010000008.1:0-41919 GCA_041659545.1 Hyphomicrobium sp. | reverse complement strand
GGCGGCCTAGCCCCGCTGTGATTCCTCCCAATGTCAACGCTGCTTCATGCGAGCTGTTGGCTGTCAACTTTTCATGCGACGTTAGCTTAATTGGACAAAGCAGCAGACTTCTAATCTGTACGCCATCGAAGGCATTGATGAAGGTTCGAGTCCTTCACGTCGCTCCATACCTACCTGAGCCCTACGGGGCTTTTCGCCAGCCCTGCAAAGCGCTGGCTTTTTTCTTCCTGAACCATGGAGCAAACCATGAACATTGAACGGATTGATAGCGGCCCGTCCTACTTGGACAAGTCCAGCGACAAGCACTATGTAAGCGCTGCAGAAATGCAATCGCAATACGAGCGAGGCCAGCAGATCAGCAAAGCCTGCGCTGCTATCCAGTGCGCTGAACTGGACGCAGACGGTGTTCGGCAGATTCTGTCAACGCTGGGGTGTCGCATGAAGGCTGTTGGCTTTCAGGCCTGCGATGTGGAAATGGTCGAAACCGCTGGGGAGTGTGTCGGATGAGTCCAGAACAACTCAATGATGCCTTGTGGAAGTTTGTCGGTCAGATAGCTTTCTGGTACGTGGTTGCGGCTGTCGTTACTTCAATTGCGAATTCATACCTTGCAAAACATACCGATGTTGGCCGCGACGACACAGACCCTGCGCACGGTAGATCAGACTTGCGGATTCTCACAGACCACAAGACCGGCTGTCAGTACCTAGCCGGATCAAAAGGCGGGCTTACCCCACGCCTCGACCAGAGCGGAAAGCACATGTGCGAACAAAAGGAGCCGGAATGACCCGCGCCGATTACTTCGTGATGGTGTGTTGTGCGCTGGCTTCGCTGGCGATGTGGTTTATCAAACTTCCGGGGGCTGTATGAGCGAAATCAACAACGGTGGCGCAGCGTTCCCATCCAGCAATTCACCAGATACAGGGTGGTATGCGGAGGGAATGACTCTGCGTGACTACTTTGCATCGAAAGTCCTTCCGGCTATTTATGACGATTCGCTCGGAGGCCAAGACTGGCGCGATGCTGTCGCAAATGAAGCCTATCAGCTTGCAGACGCAATGCTCAAAGCGCGCGAGGCCACCTGATGCAACTCGCCAACCTATTCCGAGAACACCTGCTACGAGCCCGCATCTGGTTCTACGAACTGGCCCTGCAGCAGATCGACCCATGCCATGCCGACGTGCCGGAAATCGTCCTGCGCCTGTGCAACCTGCACGACCAACTTGAAGAACTGAAAGGACTGTCATGAACTGCAAACCGGGAGATTTGGCAATTATTGTCCGTAGTGAAGCAGGAAACCTTGGAAAGATCGTGCGATGCATCAAGGTTCTGCGAAACGAATTTTGGACCGGACCATCGCTCGGAACACGGATGACTGCTACATTGGAAATTGATATTCCTCTTGCATCGTGGGATGGAGTTGTTTCCAACCACATTGCTGATGACCAGCTTCGCCCAATACGCGACAACGACGGTGAAGACGAAATGATCCGCATCGCCGGGCTTCCACACAAGGAGATCGCATGACAATGAAAGAACATCCACACGCCGAAGTGCTGCGGGCTATTGCAGATGGCGTTCCTCTGAGTGAGTTTGAGGCCAAATGCATCATAGAAGATGAGGGCTTCAACAGGCCACTACAAGGCTGGAATTTTGATAATGCAGTACGTGCGCCAAATGAATGGCAAGTCCGCCGCAAGCCGCAGTACATCATGGTCAACAGCTTCAAGGTGCCTAAGCCGCTGGACGCATTTGAGTCCGAAGAGTATTTCACGCCGAACTGCGAAGAAATAGATTTCTATTGTTGCTATCGGCACCGTGGAGATGTTGAGGATGGGCTGTGGTTGGCAAGAGGCATTGTTCACGCAACCAAAGAAGCCGCCATTGCCCACGCAAAGGCCATGCTAGGAATTGACCCGGAGTATTTTAAATGAACCACTCATATTTCAGCGGCGCATCATCTGCAGCACGCTTGAACAACCGCTGGGACACACCTGAATGCGGTCACGGCACTTGCGCGGCCGCCGTCGATTGCACAGGTCCATGTCGGCTGAAAGAGGCGGTAATCGGCCTGCCGGTCATTGATGAGAAGTTTCTAGACTCGCAATTGCAGTGTGACATGCAGATTGAAATGATCGAGCCGATTCCGTCAGTGATGCGCGGTGCGGAAGTGCTCAAGACTGCTGCGCTGGTCGTCGCGTTCTTTCTGGTGCTTTTTATGCCTGTTCTGGTTTCTTTGAAGTGAGAACAATATGAACAATTCAGAAATCATCGAAATTCAGCAGCACACGCCAGCGGTACAGCAAGCGGCAACCCCAGCGCTATTGCTTCAGATGGCAGTCCAGCAAGGGGCGGACCTTGACAAGCTTGAACGCCTGATGGCTCTTCAGGAGAGATGGGAGGAGACGGAAGCACGAAAGGCCTATGACACCGCGTTCGCCGCGTTCAAGTCCGAGGCGGTCAAGATCGTGAAGAACAAGCAGGTTTCTGCTGGCCCACTAAGCGGGAAGTCATATGCCGAACTGTTCTCGGTAGTCAACGCTGTGACTCCTGCACTTTCGGCGCACGGCCTTAGTTCGTCATGGAAGATCAGCCGCGATGAAAAAGACTGGCTTGAAGTGACGTGCACTATCAAGCACTCAGCCGGTCACATGGAGTCCGTGTCGATGGGTGGACCTCCTGATGTGGGAGGTGCAAAGAATCCGATTCAGGCTCGCGCATCGACAGTCAGCTACTTGCAGCGCTACACGCTCAAGGCGATCACAGGCCTGTCCGAGCAGGACGACGACACAGACGGCGCACACAAGGATGAAGTGCCCGCCGAACTGCTGCAGGAAGCGCGTGACTCAGCAATGGGTGGGTGGAAGGCGCTGTCCCTTTGGATCGCAAAACGCACCGAAGCCGAACGGGCAGCGCTGAATCCAGAGAGCGCAAACCTCAAGGCCGCAGCAAAGGCGGCAGACAAGGCAGCGGAGAAATGATCCACCACGACTACCAACAAGGTTCTGAGGAGTGGCTGTCAATCCGTAAAGGGTGCATCACCGGTAGTCGATTCAAAGACTGCCGCGAATACAAGTTGCTGACGAAGGCTCAGAAAGAGGAAGGCCGCAAGCGTGGCGAGCCATCGTCCAAGCTTCTTGGATACGCCTACGACACGGCTCGCGAGCGGGTTGGAGGGTCAGCACCACAGAAGTTCCAGAACGCTGCCATGCGTACTGGGACAGAGCAAGAGCCACTAGCACGATTGGCCTACGAGGCCCGCACAGGAAACCTCGTTGAAGAGGTCGGGTTCTTCACAACAGAAGACTTCACTTTCGGCCTGAGTCCTGACGGCCTGATTGGGGATTACGGGGTACTTGAAATCAAAACAATGGTCAGCAGCGACACGCTTTTCAAGGCTGTTGCTGATGGCGATCACAGTGAGTACATCGACCAAATCAACGGCTACTTGTGGTTGCTTGGCCGTCAGTGGGTAGACCTTGTGTTGTGGGCACCAGACCTGAAACCGCTGGGCCTACACCTGACCGTCCGCCGCATAACCCGCGATGAAGACGCGATTGAAGAACTTGAATCCGACCTGATGGCATTTGCCGAACTGGTCAAACAACTTGAAACCAAGCTGCGCACGGCAGCAGAACAGAAAGAATCAGCATGAAAGCACAAGGCCTCGCACGACTCGGTAAAGACGCTGAAATCCGCTACCTGCCAAACGGTGACGCTGTGGCAAACCTCGCATTGGCGTTCACCTACGGCAAGAAATACGAAAGCGGAAAGCGCCCGACTCAGTGGGTTGATGCAACTCTTTGGGGAAAACGTGCCGAATCCTTGGCGCAGTACCTGACCAAAGGAACGCAGGTTGTCGCATACCTTGAAAACGTTCGCATCGAAACCTACGAAGGAAAGAACGGCCAAGGATCAAAGTTGGCTGCCAGCGTTGCTGATCTTGAGTTGATAGCTGGCAGTGCGCCGCAACAGGCTAAAGCTCCAGCGCCTGCGCCGAAGCCTGCGCCGAAGCCATCGACAGGCAGCGGATTTGACGACATGGACTCAGATATCCCGTTCTAGACCATGCCAACCCACAACGACGAAACCCTGCTAGAGCGCTACCAGCGCGAGCACCAGGTATACGAGGGAATGATGATGAGCAAAGCTAAACAACTGGCGGACTTCCCGGCCCGCATTGTGCAGACGCTGGAAGACATGGCCGACCGAGAGCCAAAAGGCAATCGCGGCCCATGGCAATACAGCGATGGCGACCAGATGCAGGACGATGCAGAGGCGTTTCTGAAAGAGCTACGCCGCCTGTTTGCAATCAATGCGGAACTGATCGCCAAGACAACGCTCGTCCTCCGAAGTTTCCCGACTGACTCGGACATGCTTGAGCTTGGATGGACTCAGGCCGAGGTAGACGAAGCCTGTAACGCATACGACGACGCCCGCGCAGCGATTGCCAAAGCACAAGGAGAGCAACCATGATTGATGAACAGAAGATGCGCGAGCTGGCGGAGGCTGCAACGCCTGGGCCTTGGGAGGTTGAACAGAAGCCTAACGGTTATGTGCAGGCCGTTGGCCCACTGAGGGCCGATGAGTATTGCGGGTCATCGTGGGTCGAGTGTTTTGAAGCAGATGCCGACTACGTTTCCGCCGTCGATCCGCAAACCATCCTAGCCCTGCTTGACGAACTGCAGAACCTTCGCAACGACCGGGACAGCTGGTCCGAACAATGCAGCCAGAGGGTGCAGGACGCCGTTGATGCCTACGAAAAATTGGAGGCAATGACGCAGGAGCGCACGGAATGGCGGGTGACTGCAGAGAACGCGGAAGCAGCGGTAAAGCAGGCGCGGATTGATGCGCTTGAAGAAGCGAGAAAGCACTGCGACGAACTCTCCGGGTTTTTGTTAGGACACCAAGACCGCATGGGCGCCAATCTGATCGTGTCTGTGCGCGACTCCATCGAATCCCTGAAAGGCAAAACACCATGAGCGACAACCTGCCACCGCTGCCTGCGCTGCCGCCGCCAGAAGTTGAAGAGTGGAGCGAGAGCTTCATCACTTTTCGAGGTGAAGGCTGGAAGAAAGAAACGGTAGAGAAGTATGCGCAGGATTACGCCCGCGCGGCTATCGAAGCCAACACGCCAGCGGTGCCTGCGTCGGCCAGTGTTCCCATCGACTATCGGCAGGCTGTGGAGCTTGTTGAAATGTTCGGCGGTGAACCTGCTGAAGTGCGCCTGATTCATGGTGATGGGCACTCAGGGCCGGGGCTGTATGCCTACTACGACGAGCTGCCAGAAGAAGGCGCGAACTTTCTCGGCGAGACTGACCCGGATGCATCCCCCCAGCCGCAACCAGTGGCGCAGCCAGTGCAGGCGCAGCTGATAGAGCGCTGCCCGAATTGTGATGACACCGGAGACGTGAACAGCATCGACGGTGAGTGGCGCGGAGTCTGTTACTGCCCTGCGGGTAAGTCTATCAATGCACAGGCCAATCCATCAACGGACAGCATCGTACAAGCCGCCGTGATTCGCGCGCTGGACGAGGCCAATGTCAGGAATGAGGTGCTTCGTGGAATGTGCATTGAGGTTGCGCTAGAAAAAGCACGCGACATGCTGGAGGGGTTGAAATGAAATGCGAACACTGCGGGCGCCAAGCGATGCGTGGACTGATGTTTTGTCGCCGCTGCGTGGAGATGATTTTAGGAGAGAGCTTATGAACACCATTCCAAGAATGGACGACTCGCTGCTGTGCCGATTGATGAACGTCAGAATCATTGGATCTGGACGACTTCCCGAGGTTGACATTCAGACCATAACCGACGCGATTGAAGCGATGAACGCTTCCGATATGGTGAAGATCAACCACGAGACCTACGCAGTCCATCCCGCCGTGGCTGCTGAGTTGCTTAGGCTACATATCTCCGTAAAAGCACTGGGCCGCGAAGCGTGGACATGGAGCAAGACTTGTGAAAACGCCTGCAAGTCAGACTACGCCGCCCGTGAACATCTTCGACTGGCAATCGACCACATCACCGCGCTGAACGGAGCACTGGAGGACTTGGCCAGCCTCGGGGCTACTGTCGCCCTATGTGGGACGAAGTACGACGACGCGGCGGCCCGTGAATGCCTGCTGCCGGCCACGGTTGTCGCAGGCCCGGAAAAGTGTGTTCCGCCAGACCTGCTCAGTTGGGCTGTTGATCGATGGCTTGCAGAGGTTGGCAATCGACCACTGGTGAACAAGAACCGGCGCACCCTTGATGACACATGGAGACAGGTGATCCGCTTTGCTGGCGGCGAACCTGATGAACTCATTGGTCCATCGCATGACGTGCTGCTTGCCGATGCGCAACCCAAGCCAGCCAACCAACAGAAGGAGGATTGAAGTGAGCAGAGAACACTTTTACAGCGACGAGGAAAAGGTGCGTGCTCGCCTGCTGGTCCTGCAAGAGCTTGTTGGTGAGCAATCTATTCACCAACGCCCTTGCCCACTTCTGGCCCGACAGCTTACCGAGTTGGGCGTTCTGTGCAGTCGGCTGCAGGATGAGATTCAGCGCTTGTCCGACTGTGTTGCTACCGCAACGAAGGAGTGACTATGCCAACTGACGCCCAACGCCGGAACCTTGCCAGCGCTCACCATGCAGAGGTGCAGGATTTGAACGAGCGGATCTCACTGCTTGAGCAGCAGCTTGCAGAGGCAAAGCGCCAGATGGAAAGCCAGAAGGATGAGTGGCTTGCTTGGGATGCGAAGCGGGCTGCGCTTGAACTGGATGCCGCACGGTATCGACAACTGGCGAAGGGCGAGCCTCTGACTGTTGTTGTTCCAACTCCAACAGATGAAAAGCCAAACCGCAAAGTGACCATCATCTACGGGCCGAACAGCGAACCCGGTTACGCGGAAGCCTTGGGTAAGGCCATCGACGCAGCCATTGCCAGCACACAGGAGCAGATATGAGCGGCGGACACTTCAACTATTCGCAGTTTCACATCCAAGACATTGCCGAGTCAATCGGAGAAGTGATCCGAGACAACGACAGCGAAGAGCGGAACGAATGGGGCGAGCGAAAAGGCCATGGCTACACGCCAGAAACCATCGACGAGTTCAAGAATGCCTTGATCGTGCTTCGCGTGGCTCACATCTACGCGCAGCGTTGCGACTGGCTTCTGTCTTGTGACGATGGCGAAGACTCGTTTCACAAGCGGCTCAAGGATGACTTGAGCAAGATCGAGGAAATCCAATGACCACCGAGCGAACCTGTGAGGACGGATGCAACGGCTGCGATGAGTGCATCGATGATGACTACGACGATGAGCCGCGTGAACATTTTGAGTTTGGCTGCTGCCTTCCGCCCGGAGAGTGCTGTATGCCTGGCCTGCACTTCCCGAGCGAGTGCCACACAGCAACCGACTACGAACAGATGATGAACACACTGAACACGACCATTTCCATCAATGTAGACGCCGAAGAAGACGGCACCTTCACCGCACACATGATGGTTTCCGGCCTGACTTCATTTGCCATGGCGAACGCGGCCATCGAGCACATGCAGCGTCTTTTCTGCGGTGGTGAAATTCAACTTGCTGACATGCCTCCACCTGTTTGCCAAGGAGAACAACGGCCATGACAACACCAAAGCTAACCTACCGAGTATCCAGCGTGTGCGACAAGCTGGAGGTATCGCGGGCCACCGTTTACCGCATGGCGAAGAATGGGCAGCTCAAACTGGTGAAGATCAGCGGAAGCTGTTCAAAGGCTCAAGGGGCTTCCGGCATCACTGCCGAGAGCCTGGAGAACCACATGCGCCAGATTGGGCAGAGTGCCTGAACTTTTGCGCCCCTGCGCCCGTACTGGTCCGGTTGACCTGATGCCCTATGGGCTGGAGGAATGATGATGAGTATGCAAAGTTCTCTGATGAAGTACGACCCTGCGTCAGGAGAGGCGCGGCCATACCCAAGCCACGCAAAACAGTGGAGAGATTGGAATGGGCGCGGCACTGCATGGCTTTTCAACCCATGGACTGGGGAAAGGCGCAGCGCTGGAGATGTTGGCAGCGATGTTGTTGGGCATCTGATCCAGCCACCCGGAGAGCAACTGGTCGAGGCACAGCTCCAAAACAATGCGTGCAATGCACCAACAGGAGCGATATTGCCGCAAGCGAGCTTAAAGCGGGTAGCCAACTTGGTAGCTAGCCGAATAATGCAGCCTTTCAACTGCTGCAACCTGTTGATTTAAAACACTTTTGTACAGATCATGCAACTAGCCACCTGGAAGTTTCATGGCTGTAGCAGGTTGTTCCATTTTCGCAATATGACAAGTAAATCAACGCTTTTCGCTTCGGAAGGCGTCAAAATGGCCGCTAAATTCTCAGCATGTCTCACCGCATCGCATGAATTTTTGGCTGCCAGCCGGGTAGCTTTTCCTTAGCTACCCGAAAACCAAGGAAAAAACATGAAAGAAACGAACATTGATTCGTGGCTCAAGTCTGGTGAGTACCTACCAGAGCCGCTGCGGGACTTCCACGACCAGAAGGATGTGTTCAAGGCCATGCACCAGATTCTTGATGTTGAAGGCCATGAGTACGCGAAGCCGGTCAACTGGATCGCAGGCCAGTGCTATGTGATCGACATCTTCTTGTGGTTCATGGCCCGCCGTGGCTACACCCTGCAACGCACCAAGCGGCGCGGCGCATTCCGTGACCTTGCCGCTGATGTGAAAGAGCAGAACGACAAGCGAACAGAAGCATTCATGGCTATGGTCATGGCTCCGTCAAATTCCAGCCACGCAGGAAGCTAGAGCGCTGGCTACACACAAGGAGAAAGACGATGAGCACAGAGATTGAACGCCACCCCGTCCAGAACTACCACCGGCGCGGGCAGGGATACGCACCAAAGACCGTGACGATGGCAGCATACGAGGTCTATTGTCACGTCTACGGACCGCAGGAAGCACTTGTGACGGGCGAGTGTCGCGGCGGATTCTCTACCGGCGAACTGATCGCATTCCTGTATGCACGAGGATTCCCGAAGGCTGAGTGGCGCTCTCGCTTTGAGCAGGCGCTCAAGGGTGCCGAGAACCTTTGATGCCCTACACCACCGCTGACCAACAACAGACTTGAAGGAGAGAGAGCATGGAGTGGCAACCTATTTCTACAGCGCCAAGCAACACGCTTGTTATCGTGTGCGTCAAGAATTGCGGCGTGACTATTGGATCGAAGCATGAAGGCATAGGGTGGGCTTGGGACGTTCTAGATGATGAGCCGGAAGACTCAGAAGCAACCCACTGGATGCCGCTCCCTGCACCGCCAGCAGCCTAAGCCATGGCAAAGACCACCCACAACCTCACCGACATGCAGCTACGCCGATGGATAGCGGCGCGGGAGGCTGTGGCGAAGTCAGACGGTGATGGGTTGACTTTCACGCTGTCGGAGGCAGGCACGGCATCGTGGGTACTCAGGTATCGGAACACCGCAGGACGGCGCAAGGAACTCACGCTGGGCAACTACCCCGATGTGTCCTTGGCATCTGCGCGTGAACAGGCAAGGGCTAAGCGGGCCGCGATTGACTCAGGCATAGACCCAGCATCGGTTAAGCAGGAGGAGCGCGGGAGGGCTGCAGCGGCATGGACTGTTGCGGATCTGGTTGATGACTACCGTATCAAGCACCTGACCACGGCCATCTATTCAGCCGGGACAATCCGCTACAGAAACGACGACTTGAACGATGTGATCCTGCCGCGATTCAAGGGCTGGGAAGTCCGCAAGGTCACATCCATGGATATCGTCCACCTGCTCAAGGAATCGAGGCGAACATGGTCGATCACCAAGCGGATTTTGACCACGTTTTCCAAGCTCATGGATCACGCTCACGGACTCACAATCATCCCGGCGAATCCGTGTACAGGAATCAAGCTGTCGGCACTCATGGGGCCGCGTCCTGCACCCAAGAAACGGTTGATGCTGGACACCGCAGAGCTGAAAAAGATTCTGCCCATCGTTGACGAAACCATTGGTAGAGACAACGGGCTGGCCTTCCGCCTGCTGCTGGCGACCTGTGTGCGAGGTATCGAGCTGGTCAAGGCGAAGAAAGAGCACCTGGACCTAGATCGCGGTACTTGGTTGGTGCCGGATGAAGATGTGAAAACGAGGGCTGGATTTCTGGTCCCGCTGTCACCCGTAGCCATCGACTGGTTCAGAGAGCTGATCGCCATGGCCGGTGATTCTCGCTACGTCCTGCCCGCCAGGAAGGCGAACATCATCAAGCGAGATGGTGATACCAGTGTCGGCAGGACAACCCTGTGGGCGGCATTCAATCGGGCCTTCAAGCGAGGTGATCTGGACATTCGACGCTTCACCCCTCACGACACGCGATCAACGGCAAAGGGCCATTTACGCAATATGGGCTTCAGCCGTGAAATCAGCGAGATAGCCCTGAACCACGCCTTGAAAGGAATGGAAGGCATCTATGACGTGCGCGAGGAAATCCCTGAACGTCGCCGAGCTTTGGCAGCCTGGACGGATTTTCTCGTGACTTGCGAAACGGGATCAGCACCACCAACACCGGGAAATGTGGTGCCGTTTCGGCGTGTGGCTTGATCCGATGAGCGGTAGTTGACTGCGTATCTAGTTACGCTCAGAATACATACATCGCAGCAACAAACCGGAGAGCAACATGATCGAAACCAACGGCACCACTGAGAAGCACTTTGGTGCAACCTACTGTACAGATGCAGATAGCTTCGGAGAAATAACCTCAGTTTTTGAGGTTGATCCTGATTGGACAGGATATCGTTTCCATGGCTACTGCACCCCCTCTGATGAGGAAGTCGAGGCGTTTTATTCCGCCAAGAAATGACAAAACCAAAAGACGCTACCGCCCCAAAACGCAACGCCGAACTTCGCCAGCGAAAGCGTGAAGCCGGTCTAGCGCCAATGGAAGTATGGGTACGGCCAGTCGATAAACCAAAGGTCCGGGCTTTTGTGGCTGGGCTGAATAAGGATGTGAAATGAAAAAACGATACGAATGGAAAGAGCTTTCAGCGGATGGCTTGCTGAAAGATGTTCGGACTCGCTACGGATTTGGAGAGTATGGCACTCTCTCTGGCGGCGAGACAGATGAAGAAGCAGTGCAAACACTGGCGGAAGCAAGGTCTAGCAAGATGGTTGGCTCTGGAGACTATGTGCTGTTGACCGTCTACACAATCGCATGGGATGAGTGAAATGAGAGAACTACCTGAGCCTGATTATTACGCCTGCAACCAGTATGGCCCTGACGACATGTACCCGCCTGTTGCGTACTGCGTGGACACTGTTGCAGCCATTCAGAAGAAGGCTTACGAGGATGGGCTGCGGGATGCGATACCGGAGGGCTATGTGCTGAGTCCGGTTGAACCGACCGACGCGACGGCATTCGCAGCCGATGAGCATTGCAGCGCAGGTACTGCAAAGCGGTGTTATTAGGCCATGCTCACAGCATCACAGAAGGAAGTGAAATGAAGCTGAACGTTGAAGAAATTGCAAAAGAAGCCGGATGGGGCAATGTTGTATCAATGCCGCACATAAACGCGCTTGAAGCCTTCACCCGCCTGATCGTTGAGCGGTGCGCGGTGGAGGTTGAATCGCTCGGACCGCAAGGCCCGCTAAAACTTGTGACCGATGGGTTTGCAATCGCGATCCGCAACCTAGTTTTGGATTAGTAATGACAACAGAGTGCATAGAACACTGGCAAAAAGGAAGCCCACATGGATATGGAAGTGTTTGGGTTGATGGGAAAAAACAACTTCTCCACAGGGATGTTTATTCAAAATTTCATGGAATAAGTATTCACGAACTAAAAGGACTTGCAATTAGGCATACATGCGATAACGGAATGTGTATAAATCCAGAGCATCTTGTGCTTGGCACGCTTGAAGACAACATGCGTGACATGGCGGTTCGAAGGAGAAGTAGGCACATCACATTGACTGAGGCGCAGGTTGCTGAAATAAGGTCAAAGTGCAAGCCAAATAAGCACAGAGACTCATCAAAGAATGAATTTAGTTATAGATCTTTTGCGAAAAAGTTTGGAGTATCTGATGGATCAATTCGTAGTGTCTACTTGCGAATATCTTTTAAACATCTTCCGTGATTGGTAATAACGAATGAGCGACCTAGTGAAACGACTGCGCGAAGCGAACGGGTGGGAACTTATCACAATCGTGCATGAAGCAGCCGGCCGCATCGAGAGGCTTGAGGCTGTGCTTGTGCAGGCTCATGGCGCACTTGAGTTGATCGCATCACCGATGCGGCCAGATGGAACATGGAATCGTGACCGTGAAGCCTGTCGCGATCTTGCTGCAAAGACGCTGGCGAAGTCGCAAGATTGGAGCGCATAAAAAGCCCGCAAACTTTCAGCAGCGGGCAAGGTCCGCAAAGACAAATGAGATTAGGGAGCCGTCGGTGTGTCCTCAACAGGACGCAGCGACTGCGTGCCCGGCGTGACCGGAAGATAGGTCGGCGTTTCGCTGGGCTGCATCGGGAGGTAAGTCGGGTTGTTGAATGCCCCGGTTGCGATTCCCTGGATCGTGCCCATCGTCGCGCCGTATTTCTCGGTGTCGGCATCGATGTTTGCAAGCTGAACCATGGTGTTTCGGTTGATGCCGTAGATGTTGGTCAGGCTCGGGATAAGGATCGATGCCCACACCAGCGCCTTGTCCTGGGGCGGCGCGATCTTTCCGGTTGAACCTTGGCGTAGGGCCAGCGCCATGATGGCACCTTGATTGCCGGCAGCAGCCGCAGCAGCAAGGCCCATGACGGCGTTGTTGTCGGCCTCTACGGCCTTTTGCTGCACATCGTAGTAGCGGCTCATGTCTGTCGCACAGCCCGCAAGACTTAAAGAAAGTGCAGCTAGTGCAGCGAATCTGAAAGAAAAAGCGCGAGTCTGAAGATTTTTGCGGATCATTTGGAGCCTTTCGGTGTGTTGGTGAAGGTTGTCAATTTGCTTTGGAACTCTTGGTACTCGGGCCAAGCGGCGTAGAGGGCGTGAGCCGCTGAACTCGCGCTTTCCGCTGTCTCTCCAGTTCGGACAAGCTCCGCTGCACAGAAGTCAACACTTCGCTCGGCATCGGCGGCATATTCAGCGGTGGACGCTTGGGAAGCGTTGGCAAGCTGGACGGCACTGGCGGCTTTGCCGCGCAGGCGGGCAAGATCAGCAGCGGCACGATCAGCAGCAGCTTGTGCAGCGGCCATGTCGTTGATGTAGGTCTGTTGTGCTTCATCTGCTATCTCCTGCATGTTGCGGGTTTGTGCTTCTGCCAGTGCTTTCTGTTCGGCAACGGCTTGAGCGACTTTTGCTTGTTCGCGCTCAACGCCTTCTTGCACCAGGCTGGCGCGATAGGCGAAGAATGCCGCGATCACACCAGCGATCAACACGCCACCGAGCAGCCAGCGGTACGGGTCAAGTAGTTTTGCAAGTGCGCCCATCACAGAATCCAATCAGAAATGATCGGTCCGATTGCACCGATGATTGCAGCCACAAGCAGCATCGCGATGACGATTGCAGCAGCGAAATACCAGTTGTCGTCGTGTTCGTTCATGCTGTTTTCCATTTCATATGGTTGCGGGCATAGACCGCCCACAGTGCAAGATTCAGAGGGATCAGGCCCCATGTCTCAGAGGCCACGATCCACACCAGCCACAGCGCCTGATTCAACAACCCGACAAGCCAAGCCTTTGGGTGCATGTTTCCGGCGAGCAGCGTCATCCAGATGGTGATTGCAGACAACAGGTAAGGCAGGTACAGAACAACAAACTTCATGCGAAAACCTCCATTGCTTGACCGTACAAAGCGGTACGCTCTTTCAGTCCGTTCGATCCACCGTTTATGACGCGGGTTAGCGTGCGAATGTCGCCACGGTCTGCAATCTCATTGAGTCCGTGCGTGGCCCAGAACCAGCCGGCAGACAAGGCCGCGTTTACAGGCATCAATAAGCGGTCAGGACGGTTCGCCAGGTCTTCGCCAATAGCAGCACCGCACCGCGTGTAGTTCGCGCGTCCTGTAAGCTGTTTGAGGCCGCGACCAATAAATCGATGCCCGTCGCCCCATTGCGTGTTGCCCAAGTTCTTCCGGCCCCACTCACCGCCGTAGATCAGGTTTGCAATCGACTGCTGGTCGGCCTTCTGTGTAGCCGTCCGCCCGAACTTGCGTGCGTCGGATTCGCTGATCCTGTGTCGACCAAACAGCTTCAACAGCGCTTCAACCGAGTAGTTCAGGTTTTCTTCCAACTGCTCCAGCCGTCCAGACTCGTGCGAAATCTGAGACAGGAACCCAGACACTCGGCGAGGGTTCGTGATCTGGTAAGCCTTCATCGTCCCTTGCAGAAACGGGAGAAACAGAATCGCCCGGTCGCGTGAACAGCCGGTCGCGGCCTGAAGCTGTTCAACGCTGGTCAGCATCATGGTGTTTTGTCTCGTGATCGCTCTTCAGCGGCTTGAATCTCTTGCAGGCCGCTTTCCGTGACGATGCCGTCAGTCACGTACTTGACGCTGTGCCTAGCCATGCTCAGAGACAGTTGCACGCCTCGCTCTGTAGCCTCTCGCACCCTAGCCTGTAGATCGAATGCGTCTGAGATGTAGGCCCCAGCACGCCATACCAGTGCCTCGGCACAACTCATGCAAATCACAGCAGGCACCGAGAACAGAACGGCTACACCCGAACCATGGAACCACGCAGCCCAGCACATACCTACACCGCTCATCACAGTGATTGGCATAAGAATTGCCTTCACGTAGTGCGGTGCTTTCCTGAGCGCATTACCGGCGCACAGATAATGACCGGCCACCCATGCGCCAGTCAGGAACAGGATCACCCGCAATGCGGGTTCTGAATAAGCGATTAGGTCAAACATATCAACCACCGATCTTTTCGGCGCGGCGTTGAATCAGGCTCAAGCCCACAGGAACAAGCCACGGCCACCCAGCGCCAAGGATGCCAGCCAATAGCCAATCATTTGCAAACAGTGGGTTGATGTAGAAGCTCAGGACGGAACCCATCCACGGAGCGCCAACACCACCGAGGAATACAGAAATGACACCGTTAGCCAAAGCATGTTCCCGAGTTGCAGGTTTTCGATAGGCATAAACCACGGTAACAGCAGCGGCACCGATCAACCATGGAACAGGATCACGGCCAAACTGTGTTGCAGTCGTGGCGGCAATTACTCCAGTGGTGGTAGCCCATGCTGCTTTGCTTCCGAATAGCGCCGTGAGGCCGATAATGAGTCGCTTCCTGAATTTCATCGCATGTCCAGCGCCAGTTTCAGTAGTGTTTCAGGCGTCACTCGGCTGGTCGGATTCTTCCCGGTCATCGCCAAATAGCACCATTCGTAACAGTAAAACCGCTTTGAATCGCGCGCACTGATGAAAGCGAATGCAAGCAGGCTGACCCAATCATAACCTGCACCTTGGTATTTCTCGAATGATTCCAGCGCATCGGCGTCGAAATCATCGCCAAGCTCGATAAGTTCCCAGCGCTCAGGCGTGTACGGTACGCATTGCAATCCGCCTTTGGCCGATGCGTGGTACAGAAGATCGCCTATAACAATACCTGCGTGCGGATAGTCAGTTACCAATCGTGCCTTGATTACGTCAGATGCGAGTCGGTGCATGAACGTTGCATCGACTGCAGGCCCGGTGCGAAGTGCCAGTTTCATTATTACTCCTGACCAGAATAGCCAGCAGGCCAACCAGCAGACCAGTCGTAATGCTCTGGGTCATCGCTTGCCATCACTGCGGCACGGTGCGTTTCAGCAACGCCGAATACCTGCATGTCCCAAGTCGCCGTCGCTTGGAAAATCTGCTGTGCAAGGGTTGGCGTCATATCAACCAACCCATTGTCCTTCACCTTCCATTTCAATCCGGCTGGAAGGTTCGCGCCCATCATCACCAGGCCGATCTGCTGGATACGGCTGTCAGCGTCTGAGTGATACCAGTGCGAGCCAACCAGCACGCCGCTAGCCTTCAGGTGTTCGCGCTTGGCTTTGATCTGCTCCCATACTGCGAATCGACGTGAGGCTATTGGAGGAAGCTCAATTGGGCCATCCGGAAGTTCGACTGTCTGACCAGTACGAATGTCGTATGCTTTTCTCATCATTTCCTCCAAGCCAGGTTAACAGAGCAAGACGAATCAAACGTCCCTGATGCTAGAGCAAGCTCAAGCTGCGTAAGCGGCGCAGTAACGTTGATCCAGCCGCCAGTGTGAACGACGCCAGATGTTTGGTCGTTAAGTACAGCACTGACGCTCCAGATATTTGCAGTGTTGCGCATAATTCTTACCTGCCCAAATAATCCAACAGCACTTCCACCGGCGGTAAAGAAAACACCAGTTGTAAGGCCAGTCCCAGTTGATCCTCCGATAAGGTTTGAATACACGGAAGCACTCTGATAACCAGTTGTCAACAAGCCTCCAGCATGGCCCAATCGAAGGCGCGTGTTTGTTGTCGTGCTGGAAGATACGATATTGAAATGGATGACAATTTCGTTCACCCACGAAGGAATTCCAGTAAATGACTGAGCCGTGAGGCCATGCAGTGATGTAACAGGCCCATAACTCCAGCCCTGTGTATCTTGCAGATAGTCATATTCATACTGACTCAACATGCCTGGACGAGTAAGTTGGAATTGCTCAATCTCACCAAACAGCGTAATAGTCGCCGCAGTGTATGTTGGAAGTGTGAAGGTTTCCTCTTGAATCCTTGCAACGCCATTAACTTGGATCGTTCCAGTCCCAATCCATTTACAGGCATAGTCGCCGCCAGTGATTCGATTGGCTTCGATTGTCTGATAAGCACCACCAGCAGGCGCGGTGATCTTGTTTCCGAAAGTCGATGCAGTAAATGCAAGGCTCTCGCCAAGTACAACAACGTTGATATTGTCCAGTGTCGGCTGGTTGGCAATAGTCGTTACTGCCCCGCTAACATATCCATTGGAATTAACAAGGAATGCAGAATTGCGGAACAGGTTGATAACACCAGTCGTTCCAAGGTCAAGCCCTTCTACGGTTGCGTCCAGCGCATCAGCAGTTGCCTTTAGCTCATCAACAGCCTCTTGCACAGTGTCAGCGGCCATCCCGCTTGTTGCATTGTCGTATCCAATTGACGCAGCAGCACTGACAGTCAGAAGCTCATCAAACACGCCAGAATCGGTATTAGTCGCGCTGATTACCAGCGACCCGGTACTGTTGCGCACCGTGATCGAATAATTCTTGGTTGCGGTGTAAAACTTTGCAGCAGCGCCAAGGCGGTATGGATAGCCGCTTACCGTGCCGATTGGCTGGGTTGCTGGAATAGTACCGGCCTTGTCCCAATAGACCGCCACAGGCGTAGTTTCAGGGTTGGCACCAGATGCGCCGATGTAGATAAACCCTCCGTCTAGGGCTGATCCGTCCAGATCGAAGAATTGTTCTGCGGGGGTTTTGACTTCAATCATTTCTCGTCCTTGTTCGATTCACTGATTTGCTGCATGACAGGCAACACGCGGCGGATTAGATCGCCTTCAATCTTTGACCCCGGGGCAGTCTGTGCCAACTTGATTAGCATGTTTCGCACTGGTGCCGATTCATATACGCGCGCGGTTGCCCCAACCGTAATGCCTGATCCAATCGCAGCACCAGCACTTCCAAGAAGGTCAGCAGCCACGGCAGCAACAATTGGAATGAAGTTCTGCTGTCCGGTTTGTGGGTTAGATGCCGCCTCGCTTGCGCGCTGGGTTGCCTTTATTACCCTAATCAATCCATCCGCCTGATTACGTTGCGCTTCATTGAAGAAGATTCCAGTCTGATCTGACATTTTCTCAAGCGACTTAACGAATCTCTGAGGACTGATGTTTTCCAACCCACCTGCATCATCAACAGCAGATTTCAGAATTGCAGTTCGCGCTGCTGCTCGGCCTTCTGGCGTCAGCGTTTTATACAATCGCGCAACATCGCTCTTTGCGTCTTTCTTGAGCAATAGCTTTCTGACAACCTCAGGAGATACATCACCTTTATTCAGTGTCGCCTTGAATGCGTTTGAATCAAGCTCGCCAATCATTCCAGCAAGTCGGTTATTGGCAACCTTCCACTTGACCACATCGCGGTCAGTTGCTGCCGTCTTGATGAATCCTTCAATGTCTTTGTTCAATGCTCGATATGTGGCTCGGCTAACCTTGTCGGCTTCTGATTTTACTGCGGCAAAGTCATCAGTTCCGAGTGTTTCACCGAACGCCTTACGCAGAGTTTCAACCTGAGTAATGTTTTTGCCTTGAATTGAAGTCTTCAGGTCCTGGAGTTTTCCAACAATACCATTGAAGTTTTCAGAACCAAGATCGGTCAGACGTTTGATTTCACCGTCAATCTGGGTAGTGACGTTTTGCGTAGGCATCGGTCCTGCGTTGTCCAGCTTCTGAAACACGCTATTCTTAAGATCAACGTATTTCCCAACATCTGCAGCCCGCTTGGTTCGCAGGCTTGCCGAGAGAATGTCATCAGGGTATTGCGACAGGTCGCCGCCAATGTCCTGAGCCACTCGCTTGACAGCCTCAACCCGCTGCGCCTGCTGTTGCATACGCGGAATTCCAGTGCCTGCATATGGCACCTTCTCGCCTGTCGATTGCGCCATGCGTCCCACAAACGTTTTAGGTGGAACCGCATCGGAAGTCATCACACGAACTCCAAGACGATCAGCGTCTTTCAATAGCTGCGGCGTCTGGGTTGGCATGGCAGCAGTCTGTGCGACACGCTGCACACCACGAACAGCAGCAGGAGCGGCCAGAGAACCTGCCAAGGAAGCCGCCAGTTGCGCGCCAGCGCCTCCGCCACTCTCTTGCACTGCCTGCGCTGCTGTAGCGCCTCCAGCGCCTGCTGCAACCTGTCCCATGGCGTCAGCAGACAGTCCACGGCCTACGGCTTGAGTAATTGGGCCAGCCGCACCGGCCATCATCTGACCAGCTCCAACCATCGGGACAGCGCCAGCCATTGCGCGAGCACCTGAACCGACGATGTTTTCCAGTTGTCCTTGTGGCTGCGGAAGCCCGAGCGCATCTGCGGCACGCACTCCTAGTTGCGATGTAGAAGCGGCATTTCCGCCCATGCTGTTGATGGCGTTGGTCAGTGGATCAGTAACTAGACCAACCGTGTTTGCAACGCCTTCGATGCCGTAGCGTGCAGTCAGACCTACTTGGCGGGAAACGTCATTGAAGAACCCGCCACTTTGCGGAGGCTGTGAAGGCGCTTCCTCTTGTGCTGGCACGATACCTTGCCTAGCCTGCTGAACAGCCGCAGCGAGCTTACGAGCCGCATCCATGTCGCCAGCGGCGTCTGCCCGGATCAGGGCTTGTTCAAGTTCCTGAATCGTTGCCATTTATTGCCCGTACTTTTTCAGCAAAGCGTCAATGTCGTTTCCGCCAGGTGCAGCCGCTGGCGTGTTCGGCACCGTGTCAGGTACGCCGTATTTGTTGGCAAGCCTCTTGCGCGAGTCCAGCATGATCCGCTGAGCTTCTTTGACGTTGCTCAACAGTTGTTCTGGAGATTGGCGAAGGCTGAAGCTTTGCAGGGCTGCGGCCAGTTTCTTGCCCTCTGCGTCCGACAATGCACCAGTGCCCTTCATGTTCGGAATCTGGGCAATGAATGACTGCGCATCTAGGTTTTCAATCAGCGATTCAAAGTCAGCCGTTGATTGCGAAAGCGTCGGAAGGCGTGCGCTCAATGGCCCAGCAGCCGAGCCGACAACACCCATAGGCGTCTTCAATATGCGGTCTGCTGTGTTCAGCATGTTGTCGATGCTGGCGCGGGCCGAATCTACCTCGGCGGTCTTTTCGCGCACAACACCGTCGCGCTTCTGAATCAAGTCCTGCAGTTTGATCTGAGCTTCCATGCGGGATGTTTCGCTATTGGCGCGAGACACTGCGGCATTCTGTGCAGCAATGGCGACGTTCTGACGACTCACCTGCATTTCGTTCTGAATCTTCTTAATGTCCCAGCCCTTCTTTTGAAGCTCCATGGCTGCATCGGATTCTGCGAACTTGGCGACAACAGCGGCTTTTTCTGCTTTGGCTTCGGAATCTTTCAGCACGGATGGCTGCATTTCCTTTGCACGCGACTCTTTTCCTCGCGTCTCTTCCATCGTGGCGAACTTGTCAGGGTCCATCGTTGAGGCAAGGAATGCATTCGACTGCAGTAGTGCGGCGTCAGGGTTCGCCATAACAATGTTCTTCAGCATCGAAAGCTTTTCCAGCGAAGCAGCATCCCCGCTGTTTTTGGCAGCCTCCATGCGCCGATCAAGATCAGATGTTGCCAAGTCAGGGCGCTTGCTTTCAAGTGCTGACTTCAGTGCGAATTGAACTTCAGTTGCAGCCCGTCGTTCGTTATCGCTCATGTTGTCATAGGACGACTTGAACTGTTCTGCAACCTCGGGACGTCGAAGAATGAATTCCTGAACAGCCTTTGAACTTGGGTTCTTTGAAAGCTCGATAAGCTCCTGCTGCTTTACGGCATCGTCCTGCTGCTTCTTTAGCAACGCTTGACGCTCAAGATCGATCTTTTGCGCCTGTGCCTCATAAACGTTGTTCTGTGCAACCTGCCCCTTCATCTGCAGGGCGCTGTTAATCATTCCTGAGTAATCAGGCGCTTGGATGTTGTAATTGAATGGTTGCATCAGAATACCTTCATACCTTTAAGCATGGCATATTGACCAACAGCACCAGAAACGTTATTGATTGCCTGCCCCTGCGCCAAGGCATTGCCTGCAGCAATTGACCCTTGGTTGTTGTAGTAATTGGAATACGCATTTCCCATATTACCCATCAATGCAGTCTGCTGATTGCCCAATGCGTTGTATGAACTCGCTGCGCCACTTGCGTAATTGCTCAGGGTGTTTCCAATGTTCCCGGCTACCTGCATTCCTGCATTAGCCTGACCTGCGGCAGCGCTAGCACCAGTCTGGAAAACCATCCCGGTTGTGTTGGCCCCGAGCGAAGTCATTCCTCCAAGACGTTCGTACTGCTGATTAATCATCCCGGCTAACAGTTGCGGACGAAACTGAGCCATTGCCGCCTGTGTATTACCGCCACGAATCCCTCCGGTAGCTGCAGCGTTCTGCATCATGGAGTTTTCGCCCTGCTGGATGTACGCGGCCATTTCAGGGCTGTTAGAAAGCCCTTGGATGGCGGCGCTTTGTGCTCCTTCACCATTCATGCCGATCAGCGCTCGCTGGCCCTGTAGCGCCTCTTTTCCAGCTTGCTGGTATGGCCTCAGGTCTTGCAGCGCTTTATTACCTGCCGTGACGTATGGCGCAAGCACCTGCTTAACCTGGTCGAACTGCCTGCGCTGCTCACCAATGGACATGGAGGCAATCTGCCGCTGCAAACTAAGCGATGCCGCATGTTGCG
Source organism: Hyphomicrobium sp. (assembly GCA_041659545.1). Classification (GTDB taxonomy): domain Bacteria; phylum Pseudomonadota; class Alphaproteobacteria; order Rhizobiales; family Hyphomicrobiaceae; genus Hyphomicrobium_A. The sequence goes on along the minus strand of JBAZYB010000008.1, from coordinate 20,537 downwards.
CATTGCTGTTTGCCATGGAGATATCAAACATCTCCCGTTCTGCAGCAAGGCCCGAAGTATTAGCCCTGTTTTGAGCTTTTGAAGCCTTGTTAGCGGCGGCAGACGATGCAGCAGCACCAACAACAGCAGAACCAATTACAGCGGCAGCTACCATATCAACCTCCGAGCCATTTCGAGTAATAGACCTCTACACGGTCAAACTTCAGACGTTCAAACAATGCGCTTGCATCTGCCATAGTCTTTGAGCCAACAAACCAGCGGTCTACACCGCGCCGCTTCAATTCAGCTTCAACAGAGCGAAACAACTTAATCCCAGGCAACCCACTCCCGCGTTTTTCTGGATGGATGTAGAAAATATCCATTGTGCAAGTCAGGCATGTAGAGTAATGAAGGCCCGGAGCAATAAACCCGATGAAGTAGCCGATCATTTCACCGGCTTCACGCATCACCATGAACAGGACTTGGCCCATTGCATCGCGCTGCCTGTAAATATCCCACTGCGGAGACAATGGCACTTTGTCCTGATTCAGTGCAAGCTCTTTGTAATGCAGTGGAATGAGCGTTTTAAGCTCATCAATGTTTTCCGTGAAGGACTCAACAGAGCACGTAATCATTTGCTTGTCCGAATGTCCACAACCATGTGGATGCGGTCATCTGCGCTGTTGTTGATAACCTCGTGCATTTGAGAGTTATCAAACCACCAGCACGAACCAGTCTCCATGTACACCTGTTCGTCACCAGCTCGGAAAATAACTCCCGGCGCAGAATTCAGAACGATGTGAAAACGGTCGTAATACTTCGCGTGGGCTGGCGTGTCTTCATGCGGGTAGATCACACCACCGGGCTTGATCTTGTTGATGATGACTCGGCCCAATCGCTCGCCGTTGACGAACTGCATCAAGCCAAACACCAGCGGGCGGGCTTCAGGGAGAATCTTGAATGGCTCTTGGTCTACGCACTCATGCTGGTCGAAGTTCGCCAGATGTTCCTTGAGTGCTTCTTCTGTCTCAAAGACAGAGCGCGGAGGGAATCGCAGGATGATGGATTCGCAATCTCCGAATGGCCCTTGTGGGTAGTCCCGCAAGTAAGTGTCTTCCTTCCAAATCTGAGAATCCTTCTGGTGACGATGAATCGCCAGCATCAAAGGACCGATTTGAAGACCACTGCCAATTTGGTAGAAATTCTGCACCAGCAAACTCCGTTAAGGGTATAGCTGCTGGCGGCTTGAATCTCAGCGGCTGTATTTTCGCCGCTACGTTGTCAATACGTCAAGCGATTTTTGTCCAATTGACGAATGAACCTGCTTTAGCTGTGATAGAGCCAGCTCCAGCCGATGCCATTTGGAGTTTCAGCGTGCCGTTTACTGTTGGTTTGATGATGCCAAACACTCTAGAGATACCTGGAACAGTCGATGCATTGGCGGATGCTGGAACTCCGTAAGCGCTGGCATTGTTCACCGTCCGAGCTGTAGCCGATAGCGCGTAATCAGAGGTATACGAAAGCAGATCAAATGCCACGCCATCAACCGTCCACCGGCAACCATCTGTCCCGGTATAGATAGATGTGAACTCGAAACGATAGATCGCACCGCCAGCTACAGGAATTGACAGCACGTCAACCAGTGTCGTGGTCGAATTGCTCACGTCAGCACTGAGAACTAGAACGTTACCAGCGTTGATATCGGCGCGTTCTGCTGTGTTGATGACGTCTTCAAACAGCCGGATCGATTCGTTGTCTGGCAAGAACTTTGCCAGTTGAGAGCGGCTGTATCTCATCGGATCAGAGCTTCAATGCGAATCTCAAGCCGAGCAATCGAGATAAAGGCATCCGAAGTGCCTCGGAAGCGCTGCGCCCTCCAGTGCTGCATAAATCCCTGCTGCATCCACACAATGCGCCTCAGACGGTCGCCTGACGTTCCAACACGACAGGTTCTATCCTGGCTCCATGTCACACCGTCCGATGTGTATGAAGTCGTGATGATGGGGTTCTTACCAAACTCGACACGGCCAGTTAGACAGACAAGCTCAAGTTCATGAAACACCGCCCCGCCTGTTTCGGCGTAGACGATCATGGTCCCAAACTCCCACCGCACCTGCTCACCGTAGTGGTGAGATGTGTTATTCGCCAGATATCCAATCTTGGATGCCGTAGGGTCGCCGCAAAGCCATTTGTTATAGGCCCAGACGTAATGCCTAGCCCGGTACTTGCTGAAGCCGTCTAGCGAACTTGTCAGGACGAACCACACTGGCTCTTCAAGGTACACGGTAGCAGCAGAGTCATACACCAGCGTTTTGTCTGGCAGGTGTACATAAAGGAACCTGTGGCCCATCGTTGTCCGGGACTCAACGACAACCGTAGCCAATTCGGCCTCTGTGTATTCACCTAGAGTCTGGTCAATCTCGCGGGTTGAAATCTTGACGGTCTGTGCGTTCTCGCCCATGTAGACCGCTGGAGGCTCATTGCGCCCCGACCCAACAAAGGCGATGGCGTCACTGTAGACGCAAGCAGCTTTACGACCGACTGCGCCCTTTTGCATGTGAGCGCCGTTGATCCGTGCGAATGGGAAGAACTCACCACCTACGTTAGTGAACACTTCTACAGTGTGCCGGTTGATCGCGTAGATTTCATTCCTGTTGACCAGCAGGCGAAGCACAGGGTCAGGATCGATTTCAGATGATCCGTACTTCAAAGGATTCACCGATGTTGGGTCGGCCAACTCTGTAGAAATCAGGAACTCGCCGTCAGTCGTGACGAAGTAGCCATCCACCCAAACCACATCATTGACAGTCCCTAGGTCGTCATCCGTCACCTGAGTGAGAATGTCACCAACTAGGTAATACAGCTTCCCGCCGCCACACAACCCCATACGGTCGAATGAAAAGCAGAACGAAACATCGTCAGTTCCTTCGATCAAACCTAGATCAACTGTTGTTCCGTCTTCCTTCACTCTCAGCAATCGAGCGCCACAGACGTAATACGCCTCACCATTCCACAGCATCCCACCACGGCTTTTCCCGGTCGAATCAGCGAATGAAACAATCCCTTCTGCTGGGCGGAGATAGCCTTTTGAAATACCGTGATCCTTCGGCACCGGAACCATGTTGATTGGGTACGTGGTGCGAAAGTCTCCTGACGCATCTGTCAGCGTGCCGGATAGGATTGGGATTTGCATTGCAGTCGGCTATTTCGTAGATACCGTTAATGTAGCTTGCTGGTCAATCTATGGCAATCTGTGAGATAGCGTCGTTCTCACTCATGGCAGTGACTCTATTGCTGGGTCAGCACGTCACGCCCGATCTGGCGGGGATGGAAGCCATCTCGGGATGGGTTACGCCAGCACAGCAGGGATAACAGGAGCGTCACCTGTGTTGCACCAGACTCCGTACAGCCGCCCGCTTGTCGTTGTGGCAGATAGCGTTGCGTTTGCCGCAGAAACAGCAAGTTTTATGGTGACGTAGTAGGGCCTGTTGCCAGCGGTATTCACGCTTGAAAAATGGTTCCACCTGTTTGATCCGTCCAGCGGTGCCACTACACCATAGTCATCAATTGCCCTTGCTGCTGCAGCAGTAGCGCGCACGTTGCACCCTCCAGACACAAGAAACGTCACCCAGCATGTAGACCCAAGACCAATGCTTGACATCGAAATATTGGTTGTCGATGCGACAATGTATTTTCCGAATTCATCCTCAGTTCCAGATGCCGCTATTGTTGTGTTGGTATCTGGACGTTGATTAACGACATCTGCCTTAACATATAGCGGTATTGGCTTACCTGTAGTTAGGCTTGAAGGGCCAGTGCAGAACGACCAATATGTGCTAGCGCCGGCAACAACATCGGCTGAAGCGCCATTTACATCAATGCTAGCCAATTGAGCATCATAATCTCCGAAATAGTTTATTCTCTTAGCTGCCTCCAGTAGGTTGCTTGAGTTCCTGGAAATCTGCACATCAAGCAAATCAGACAAAATACCATCCAGCGCAGTGTATCCACCTTTTGTAGCTGCTGGGTGAACAAAGTCGCCAGTGTACGTTCCAGCCCCAACGTCGAGCGCGGATAGAGCGTAGTATTTCCCAGCGTAATACTTGAGGTCTTTCTCAATCGTCTTATTGTGCCAATCAACAACCCTAACAAACGGGCCATCTAGGGCAATCAATGAGGCGTAGATTAAGTCAAAGTTTGTCTTTTCATTAGCCGGTAGTGAGAGAGCATAGTGCCCAGCCATCTCGATGACAAGCACGACGGGTATACCAGCATTCGCGTATTTCCCAACAAGGTATGCAAGAGCAGCAGCATAGCCACCGCCTGTTACCCATGAATCATTACTACCAGCATCGTTTACAACCCACTGAATAATAGCCAGATCGCACTGGTCGTCAAACTGCCCGTCAAGACCGGAATTCCCTGATATTGTGACGCCAGCGACTTGTGGAGATTCGGCAGTTGCCAGAAACACCGCATTCTTTAGTGCCGTACCACCACGCGTGTAATTACGAACTAACACACCCGTCTTGGTCGAGTCATATGTTTCATAAGCTTCGAGATAAGCATACCCTGAAGCAGGTGGTGAAAACGTGATCTTGTGGTTCCCCGGGACTAGTGAGAATTCTGCACGGTTGTTATACGACTGAGCGCCATTGCAATCAATTGTGCTAACCGCCACATCATCAATAAGTACAGAAAACGATCCCCCGTCTGTCTCTTTGCTGTACCGGATTACCAGCTTGTCACCGTAAAATGTTTGAGAAAATGCCGTAGAGCCTGAGTTTCCACGGGACCGAATAAACATCGGTCCCCCATAAGGCTGTTTTACCCAGTTACTGAATGCAGTTGTGTAAGACCCACCAAGACCACCTAGTTGCGTCGAGTTTCCGCACGGAGTACCAAGGAATATTTTTAAATCCTCTTCGAGTTTTGCCAGCGTCCCGGAAGACGATGCAGCGATCGATGTTCCCATGATGCTTACACGAGCAACGCCGGTAGCAGCTTTACTGTCAAGAATTTGCTTGAAATCGACACTTACACCCAGACCCGCCCGCACGCTGGCACGCTGCGCAGCAGTCGGAGCAGCTCCGCCGATCTGCATTGCGCCGGTGGTGGGATCGAGAACAAGTACGCCTTTCAGTGAGCCCGACTGATCCGACATATCTTTGTCAGAATCAATCCGGTAGCTCACTGGCGAGCTAGGCGTGACAACGATGCTCACAGCCTTGTCATACGGGCCTAGAAACGCTTCCTGTTCGCCGATGGTGTAGATGTTAGCCCGTCCAGTCGGATCTACGTTAGCCGTGCCTTTACCGCCTCGCTCGAAAATGGCAACCTGACCAGCAGGCAGAGAAAACGTGGTGATGGTGGAAACTGTGGTCATGGCAGGACTTCTGGTTCAGAACTGAATGATGGAGTGCAGGTTTTGTGCCCTGCTCCAAGTGGAATACCTTGTGGCATCTGCATTTCAACGCGCTGCATCGTGGCTGCGTATAAGGCATCCATTGCAAGCCGTGCGGCTGCTTTCATGTCGGGTGTGACTTGTTTTCCGTAGCCTGGTGCGATGCGAAGACCAAGGTTCAGATACACAGCTTCATTAGCTGTGTCTGGAAGATTTGTTTCTTCATCAAGATCGGCGACTTCTGGGTTAGCAGGAAGTGGATAGACGGTTGTCATCCGTCCACTCAGCGTTCCCATCATTGCATCCAGCTTCTTGAGCGCGTTCTGCAGTTGCTCTGGGCTTAGGTCATAGATGTGACCAGCCAGACCAACGGACTCAAAAGCCATCTCGATTAGCTGGCGTTTCGTCCACGACATTACGCGGCCTCTTCAATCATCTTGAGCAACTTCGCATTGCTCGTTCGACCGTCGAACTTCAGGCCAAGCTCTTTGGCTTTCTGTTCCATTTCTTCTCGTGTCACTTCGCCGTCTTGGTCCACATCGGCGGGATGTGATGCTTTGTCGTGAGCTTCAAACACAGTCTTGGACCAGCCTTCAGGGATTTCACCGTCTTTGATGATCTGGTAATCGAAAGAAATGCCTTCCCAGCTTTGCGAGCCAGGGCATTTGAAAATCATCATGGATTGTTCTCCTGTTAAAAGGGGAGGATTTTCGCCCTCCCCTTTTATTCATTACGCCTGGTTGGCGATGATAATTCCCACCTGCTCAGGATCACGCACAGACACGCTGTACATCGTGGTGAATCGGCAGGTGGTCACACCAGTCAGGTGGTTGAACGCATACGACATGATGAGAGGCACACCATTCTTTGTCGTGGCAGTCATCACTTGCGCACCTTCACCGGACGGGAAGGCCAGCTTGCCGTAATCCAGACACACAGCGCCCTGCACCCAGAAAGGGTTAACAGGCTTGGTAGCGGTGTTCAGGAACACCAGAGGTGCGTTGGCAGCAGCAATAGCAGAAACGTTCTGGTAAGGTCCGGTTGCAACGATGGATGGGGAGATGGTCAGCGTCACACCACCACCAGCAACAGCCAACACGCGGAAGGTCATCAGTTGGCCCGTATCGCTCTTGTCGATGTTGTGGACGGCGTTAACACCAGTGATGGTGAACGAGTCACCAGCCTTGATGTTTGCAACGTTCGCACCTTGCACCGTCAGGGTCATCTGGCGGTTATCGGTAGGAACATCACCGGTCATCGAGGTAACGGCGTGCGACTGGTTGCCGTTCACGGTAGTGCCAGCCACGGTGCCGGTCACAACGCTGTTAACCATGTTGTCGGTGCGGAAGGTCGTAAACCCGGCAATGTTCGGCACTTGCGAGCGCTCGTAAGCCGACTTGGACAGGTCGCCGATGTACGAACGGTTGCCCAAGTCCTTTGCCACTGCGAGGTGATCGAACGGGTTCAGGAACATCTTCTTCGGACGTCCACCAGAGATACCGCGCGACAGCATCATGGCTTCTGCGGTTGCACCATCGTCCCAAGTGAAGGCGCCGACTTTCTTGATGACGATACCGGCGCGGTTGGCAACGGTTGTGTACAAGTTCTTGTCGATTTCAGCGGCCAGACGCTCAGAGGCTGCACGGCCCATGCGCTTCTTGTGCTCAGGATCGCGCATTTCTTTTGCGTCCAGAGTCCACAGCACGTTATCCGGCGTGCGGTACACGGTCGGAATCATGCGCTCGATCAGGTCAGTCGGGGTTGCCGCAGACAGGTCAAGGCCCGTAACAATCGATGCGTGGTAGTTCTGCTTGACGTAGAACGTATCACCAGCGCGCTGCATGGTTTGCGCGTCGGGATAGCTCTTTTCGGCTTCGTTGGAGATGACGCAGGCGGCATCGTAGCCTTCCACGTATTCCTCGAACATGATTTCGAGGTCTTTTGCAAGTGCGTTGGACATATCGTCCCTTTCGTTAAATGAATGAGAAATTGCGGGCGTTCCGCGCTTTGCTCACCATTTAACGGAGGTGGGGCCGATAGATTCAACTCGGTTTATAGTCCCGGACGACTGATGCTGCAATTATTACAGCAATTTGAATTAACAGTCAAGCTGTTTCAAGTGTTAGCGTGTCAATTCCGTTTCCACATCCGCTGTCTAGTGCGATTGCAACCTCAACAGCTTTGCGTGCGTCGTGGCCTAGGTGCATTGCGGCAATGGCGTAATCACGTCCGCAACCGATGGCAAACGCTTTATCCTCAAGCCTTATCGGATATGGGCTTTTCTCATACTTGAGAATTTCACCGCTTCGTATGACCATGAGCCCAGCCCAATCATCACCGCGCTGCGAAGCTGGGAATTCAGACGCCTTAGCTCCATCACGGAACCAGACTAGCATTTCTTCGCCACCGCCAGCGCTTCCCGCTGTTGCGCATAGAGCGTCACCAACTCGGAATATCTTGGTTGTCGTACCGATCAGCGTCCCAAAGCTGACACGCTTGTCAGCGGCCAGCGTGTGGCCGTCCCATGCAATTACGCTCATGCCGACTTCTGGCGGCGTTTCTCAGCGAGATATTCCGTCATGTCGCCAGTCTTATGCGCTTTCTCGCGCAATTCTTCCAAACGATTAGCAGTGCTGCCAGGAGTTCGGCCAGAACCGCTAATGGTGCGCTCAGGAGGTGGAGGCGTTTTACCTTTTGATTGGACTTTCATTTGCATTTCAACCTTTACCATTTCTTTGATTGCTTGGCCGTCTGACTTGATAGACGCGATCTTGCGCAGAATCTCGGGGTTCTGACCGAGCGCCACAACCATTGCAGCGGGGTCGTCAGATACATCCAGCAGCATGGCTTGGCGGGCTGGAGACAGAACGCTGGTCACTTCTGACTCAGCTTCGGCCATCTTGTCAGCGTTGAATCGAGACTTCGCCTTAGCATATGCCTCGTTCTTAGCTTGCCATTGCTTGTTGATTTCCTCTTGCTCTTTCGCTTGTTCTGCCTGCTTGGCTTCAAACTTCGACTTCTTGTCGAAGTATTCGCGCATGGCCTTTTTGAACAGGTCAGCGTCGTAATCGAAATCCTCCAGTTCAGGCTCTTTAGGCTCCTGCTCAACAGGAACACCGCCCTTTAGTTTGCGGTTTTCTTCCTCAAGCTCGCGCAGGCGCTTCTGATCTTCCTTGTTCTTCTTGCGAAGCTCCTTCACCCAATTGGGGGCGCTGGCTTCCTCTTCGTCTTTGTGCTCTTGGTCGCCAATCGTGACGATCAGTTCTTCCTGAGCTTCTTCCGCCTGTTCGTCAACAGCATCGCCCAGCTCTTCGGCCTGCTCTTCAACCTCGCCAGAATCACCGGGCTCCATTTCTGCCACATCCGTTCCACTTTCAGGGGTGTCATCGGCTGGTGCTTGCAATCGTGCGAGTTGTCGAAACATTAGAATCATTCATCTTCCTTTTCTCGGCTAAAGAGCGAGCCGGTTCGCTTTACTGCCCAATCTGGTCGGGCGAAACCACTACAGCCTCAACAGGTGCCATTTCCGGGGCCTGCTGTTGCATCTGTTCAATCGTCTGAAGTCCAGCCTTCTGGTCGAGTTCGTCAACATTTGCCAGCGTTTCCATCGTCTGAGCCTGCGTGAGTGCAGACTTCTCAACGTTAAGCATGGTGCGGCTAGCTGCCTCTTGCGCCTTCGCTGCGGCCTCTTTGGCTGCTGCTTCAAGGTATTGCGTGTTCGGGTCAGGTTTGGCGTTCTGCTCGGCCTCTGCCAGCTTCTTGGCCTCTTCGTCGGTAGGCTTGATAACACCCATCTTGACCATCATCGAACGGTAGTACTCGCGCAGATCGGCAAGTCCCTCGCCTTCCATGTTCTGCATAGCGGTCGCCAAAAGAACCTTCTTGGTTTCCGGGTCTTCGCTAATCATTGCGATGTTTGTCAGGGCTTTAACGGTCGCTGAACGCTTCGATTCGCTGGACGGACCCACATCTACAGCCACATCGAATTCAGCGTTGCTCAGGTCGTTTTCAACCTCTGCCTTACCGTCTTTCATGATGGGTCGCATAAGTTCCAGCGACTCAACAGCGCCTTGGCGTGTGATGCCTTTTAGCTTTCGGCCCTTCTCGATAAACAAATCCTTTGCCATCGAGAGCCAGATTTCTCCTGAGCGCTTCACAGCCTTACTCATGTTGGACATGTAAATGAAAGCCTGCATGTCCAGGCGCGTCTGAATCAGCTCCACAGACTTTCCAGACTGGTTAGCCTCCATCTTCTCGCCATTCTGTTGGTTGCCCAGAATGTCTGCCATGTCCTGCTCGGTGATCTGTAGCAGTGCAGCCATTGCAGGTGAAAGCGTAGGCGGCTTGGTGTAAGCAATCGGGCCACCAACGATGATGTTCCCCGCGTCATCCCGTATCGGATTGATTGGCAGGAACGGATTGGGCTTGATGTTGTCCTCTGCCCACAACAGTTCATGCCCGGCAACCTGCTCAGGGAACAGGATCGGCTTTTCAATGGGGGACAGCGCGGCAATCTCTGCCAGGCTGGATAACTGGACGTTCTTCAGTCGCTGGGCGTCTTTAGCAAGCCGCACATGCCCCATGAAGCGTTCAATGCCATCGACAACCCAGCGCTTGCCGTAGGTAGGCACAACCGGGATGTGTTCACCAGCGATCAGCCCGCAGTCTTCCAAGACTTCCTTGCCGTCCATGATGTACTTATGAACGCGCTTGCGCTTGATCGTGCGAGTCTTGGTTTTCTGCCAGCCCAATGCCTTCAAGTCGGACTCAGGCTCGGACTCGTAATCATCCTCTGTGAGCTTCTTAATCTCACCCGTGGCGATGCTCTCCCAGAAGTGGATAACCTGCTTTTCAGTCTCTTTCTCGTACATCTCGGCGACATACACAGAGTCAGGCGTATACCAGTCAAACTCTTTGAACTCCACGTCTTTCTTGAGACTGGATGGCTCTTTGCCCCACTCGGCTTTGTAGGCTCCATGCGTCATTGGCGTGATGACGAAACATCTACGAGCGTCACCTTTGTCCTGCCGCTTGGCATCCAGATCGAAGTAAACCGAGGAATCAGCGTCAAAGATCGGCTTGATGCAGATTCGCTGCTTCTCGTTTTCCTCGTCGGACTCATCCTCATACTCAGCAATCAGACGCCATGCGCCCATTCCACCGCCTACTGCCTCTTCAAAGGCGTTGTCATAGGCTTCCTCGGCTACCGAGTCCTGTTCTGTTGCGCGGTACAGCGCATCACATGAGTCTGCAAGCTGCTCGTTCTTTGATCCGTCCTTACTGACGAAATCAACCGTGATCCGGTTATTCCGGTATTCGTTGATGATGCGAATGACAGCCAAATGGACCTTGTTCACCTCCAACTTAGGCTTGTTAGCGTATGCCTCAGACAGCGAGCCTTCCCACATTGCGCCAGGAATAGAGTAAAAGCGGCGATCCTGCAGCGCTTGCATCCGTTCATTGCGCTGGGCTGCGATGATTTCATCAAACTCCAGGATAGCGTCTGAGTGAAGGTCTTTTAGTTTCTGGGTCTGTCGCATTTCACCACCTGTTAGCCATGGGGATTGGCCTGTATTCTTTCACAACGTTCAGACTTCTTATCTTCTGAATGTCATCAATCGCATCGAACATCGGGTCTAGCTGGTCGTCATTAGAACCCATTGGGAACTTTTCAGCCTCGGAAATGAAGTCAGACAGCCAAGGCGCGTCAATAGGTAGCAGCACATTACCAGATTCAATAAATGGCGCTGCGTCATGACCGCGGCTTATTTTATCCTTATTCCGCTGGATGGCAATCACTGGGATTCCTTCACGGCGAAGAGTTTGAATAAGCCCAGTACCTGAAACCTTATCCTCCACCTTCATTGCACGCGGTTTGTTCTTCGTATCTCTGTGCTTGATCCAGAACGAACGAGCGTGCGTCAACAGTTCAGGAGACTCCCATTTCCCTCGCAACAAGTCCAAAAGTACACCCTGCCCATCAATAGAGCGCCCCCAAAGTTCAAGCACCGAGTAATCGTTTTCCTCTCCAGTCTTCTGTGCGGTATCAACGTAGATATTTGTCCACTCAAGACGTGGGGCAATGGTGTAATACTTGAACCAAGGAGTTTTGATTATGCCGCCTCCCCTTGGTGCTGGGTTCTGCTGCAACTGTCCAGCAGCGCCATAACTGCCAAGCGTTGCCTCTAGTTCTTTAACCTGTCGCTCATCAAAGCGCTCAGGAAACATCAATTCACCAGCCTGTGTGCGCGGGTCCGTCCATCCTATTTCAGTTGTACACCGATGCTTTGGATCGAACCGCATCGGGATGAATAGATGCACATACGGCAGATTCATCGACTTTATGACGCCTGAAACGTCTTTCTCATTCAGGCGCTGCATGATGACAATAATCGCGCTTTTCTCGTTGTTTACACGGGTCGGCAATGTCTCTGTGAACGCAATACGTGCGGCTTCTAGCTTTGCATCACTGTTGGCATTGTCTGCGCTGATTGGATCGTCCAGAATTATTCGGTCGCCTCGCACACCTGTCATGGATGTAAATGCGCGGGCCTGACGACTTCCCTTCTTTGTGTTACCAAACTCACGTTTGCCGTCAAGGTCTGACGCCAACTCAAGCGGCCACAAGCCCTGAAACCACTCAGACTTGATTAGATCGCGGCATCGACGGCTATCACGGATTGCTAGTGTTTCTTCGTGCGCAGTCCCGACAAAGCGCATCTCAGGCAACCCGCGCGGCCCCCATTCCCACGCAGGCCATATGACCCCAGTCAACAGTGACTTCATTGAACCGGGTGGGACATTCATCAGTAGGCGAGTGATCCGCCCATCCGTAACCGCCTCAAGGTGCAGGCAGATCGCATCAAGGGCCCATCCCCACTTCAGTTCTGCGGCTGGCTCCAATACCTTCCAAGCCCTGCGAGCGAAAGCGGCAAGCGAGCGCCTGCACAACTCTCTCTCTGCGTTGTCGAGGTCTTCAGTCGTTATCTGCATCGCGCAAGGCAATTAATTCTTCTAGTGCTGCGCTTGATAGTTTGGCAACGTCTAGTGACGCCTTTGTTTCTACTGGCCCGCCATTTGCGCCAGTCAATTCGACAGCTTTGACCTCGCGCCACTTGTCGGATTGCCTGTTTTTCAGCCAGAACATCATTGCAACGCTGTCTGGCGGGTAATACTTGCGAATCGGAGTCTCCACAATCTCTCCGCCAACAACACGAATATCAACCTCGTCGTGTTCGTAGCCCATTGCTCGGCGGTACAAGCTTTGCTCTACACGAGAGTCTGCAACATCCTTAGGAATGCTTATGGCTTCCGAAAATTCCTGATGCTTAACCTTCCAAAGGCTAACCGTGCTGATTGAAACCTCAAAGAAGTCGGCCAATTGAGCGTCAGTCGCACCAAGAGCGCATAGCTTTCTGGCTTGCTCTGCGTATTCTGGTTTGTACTTGGTTGGGCGTCCTGCTGGCATGAATGAATTATAATGCTCTATTCAGAACTAGGCCAGTTATGCACATTTGTCAGGGGACTGGAAGCTGGCCCTGTAAGGAGTAGGCTTTCGCCGCGCATGTGCAATGCGCTCCCATGACGGATTAGGTTGTCTCTAGCATCTTTCCAAGATCAATCGTCGCGTGACCAGACTTGATGCGTGCTCCGGTCAGTCGGATGGCTTCCTCGTACTGGCTGCGTGGAATGCTCGACCGTTGGAGCGAATGCCACTCTATGACGTCCCGAAGCGCCTGAATTGCTGGCCCGCTGAGTCCCATCTTCCCGGTGCGCTGGAATCGCGCGGCGGCTTCGATCAATCCTTGTTCAGCTTTGTGCGCGTCAGGCATGGCCTCGTAACCAACTCCCATTCCAGCTAGGGTCTGGGTCAGGTTGTTGACGTTCACCATGTCCGACCACTCATTCATGCGGGCTTTTCCGGTCGTGAATGCATCCAGGCTTGAGAGTTCGCGGGCAAGCAGCTTGTCCAAGTCCTTCTGGCTGGTGATCGCACAGCCTTCGATGGCGTGAGAAATCGGATTGACCAAGGCCCAGACCTTTCTGACGCAACGCTTCCGGCTCATGCTCGCTTCCCAAGTCCTGCGAATGGATTCCCTGACCTTGACTGACGAGCACCACCCCTGCGGATGGCGTTGTAGTGCTCACGGCTGATGCCATATTCGTTCGCTGCATCCTTTGATGCCCGTTCATCAAGCATCACCAAAATAACCTCGCTATCGGTCAGTTTCTGATTCTTTCGCTGCTGGATCAGCAGATGCGCTGCGGCCATGTGTCTATCTCGAATGCCTTTCGAGTACTGCGATTTTAACAGTTCTGACGCAGTTGCCTGTATTAAAAGCGTTGGATTTATGCAATTTTCATTCTTGCACTTCGACGTGATCCGGCGGGTTTTCTGGATCACTTTATGTGGGAATGCTGCCATGTACATCGCCCGGCGAATAGCCATTACTCGTCCACCGATGTTCACCTGAATGTTCACGCCTGATTTCTTCTCTTTTGGGTAGTGCCACTGTTCACCACAGCATTCACACTCGATGCAATCTCCTTCAAGTCGGCTGTACACATATCCATTGTGTGCAGACTTCGGGGGGCCGATAAGTTTTGGAAACTTCTTCTCTTGTTCGCTCATTCTTTTTCTTTCATTAGTTTTCGGGCCGCTTCCCGGTAGTGCTTCGCCAGTTCAATCAATCCTTCTCGCGTGTACTTCCTCAGAGTCTGGTCTGATTCGATGCGCTCGACTTCCTCCAGTCCTATCCTTGCAATCAGTCCTTTTCGGTACTCAACAGCGTTTCCGGCCAAGTAGTTGTTGCAGTGCTTCGATTGGCCATGCACGTTTTCTTCAACAAACCTCATGTGCGGCGCACTTCCGACACTCCTGTAGTGGCCTGCATCAAAGGTGTTCGGCTCAGTGCCCAGCGGCTTCCCGCAACAGATGCATGGCTTACCTGCGTCCCTTGCGCGAATGAATCCGTTAAACGCCGTCTGAGCTTTCTTCACCAGTTCCGGGTATGTCTCCATCGCTTTCAGCTTTTCCCGGGTCTGGCGGCGGTCCTCTGCGGCTGCGCGTCCCTTTTGACGATCTTTTGTCTGGCTGACGTGCGTGATCGCGCATTTCGGGCTGCAAACCTTTTGAAGCGGTGATGACTTGACGTAGTGAGTCCTGCAAATGCAGCATGTTGCGGGTTTCATGCGGCTTCCTCGCTCCATGCTGGCAACGAAACACCACGATCAGCAGCCGTCGCATACAAAAACTCGATCCACTCCGAAAACTGAGCCTTGGTGAATTTGCTTGTTCTTTGCCCCAACATCACCACCCCACCATTCAGACCCATTGCAAGTCGAACAGTCTCGCCACGAAATGCAGCGGTCAGCACATCTTTCCAGTCGTCGGGCTCCATGTTCACCATGTGCCCGTTGATAGGCCATTGCAGTTGTTTGCTGAATGCGGTCAACAGCGGCCACATCAAACGGTTCTGAGCCTGCGTGCGGGTTTCTGGCTTGAGTGTGAGAATCCAGCGGTGCCCACCTTGAAGCGCGGCAGACAGGAATGGGAACAATCGCGATTCCATAGCTGCCCATGCCTGTTGCCGGTTCACCAGTTCGATGGTCAATGTTTCACTCACAACAGAGCCTCCTGAATCTGCTTAGGCTGTTCAGGTGCGAACAACTGGCCCTGCGCCACGGCTTGTTCAATCCTCTTGCAGGCAATGTCGAAATACTTCGGTTCGCGCTCGATCCCGATGAACTTGCGGCCTAGCTGGATTGCCGCCACTCCAGTAGTACCTGACCCGGCGAATGGGTCTAGGATGGTTTCAGACTTTGGGCAAAGATCAATGACCCACTTCATTACCTCAAGCGGCTTCTGTGTTGGGTGAAAACGCTCCTCATTGCCTTGCCGGATCATTCCATTCCAGCGCCACTGCAGGCGTCTGACAGCCTTTGGCCAGTTCGTCCAACACAGTTCGCAATCTGCGAAATCTCCGCTGTTCAACTTGTCCCAAACCAGCCAACAAGATGATGGCGGAACCTGAAAATAGTTGCCTCCAAAAAGAGCCAGCCATGAGCCAGAACCCATAACTAAGTCCATAAGCTCATTTGACGGCGTGGCCTTGTCCCAGTCGAAATAGCCGTAGTCTTTCGCCGCTGCAGCGTTCTTGCGGCTCGCCACCTTCACGCTGTTCTCGTTGATCCCATAAGGTGGATCAGTAATAACCGCATCAACCTTTTCAAGCGTCGGCAAGATTTCCATGCAGTCGCCAAGATAAAGCGTTGCATCGCCGATTGTTTCTACTCTCATTCCATTTCACCATTCTTCATCATCGTCATCATTCCGCGAACCTGCTCCATCGATCCAGGTCCATACTTCCTGTTGCACAGTTCCAGTCGTTTACGCACCATTTCACTGTCCTTTGTTATTGACCAGCTTCTGAATAGCTCGCGGGCTTCGGATTGCTTTAGTCTGTCTAGGTCGGTCAATTTGACACCTCGTATTCATTACCGACACGCCGAACCAATTCATTCGACAATAGGCAATCAAGCACTTGGTGAACCTGCTTCAACGTCCAGCGGGTGCAATCCCTGATCTGTTTCGGCGTCATTGGGCCGTGCTCAAGCAGGCGCTTCAGGGCATAGGTTCGGGTCATGCAGAATCTCCAGCGTTGACGCTAGACGAATCTCCGAGAATCTTTTGAAAAATGCTCGTTATGCTTTCAACTGCAATTTCACCAACATGGCGAGCGCCCATAGATCGGTCTTTTCTTCGCGCTCTTTTTATCCCGTGCGTAGAGCCAATGTGATCGGCGAGAACACGGCCAAATGGTGGTGTTTTCCCGCTCTCGTCCCAATCCTCATTGCACTCCTTCCCGGTGATTCGGTAGATGATCCAGCCGTTTTTTTCAAGCACTGATTGGCGGAATGCATCCCTCTCTTTGTCCGTGTGAAAGGCTTTTCCGTCGCACTCAATTCCGACCTTCGCCACGGGATTCGCAAAGTCGAGGAAGTAGCCGCAGGCTGGGTACTGCGGATACAAGATCAGATCAGCCTCTCGACAGTCGGCCCAGAAGTTTTCTTCGATGGGCGTCATGAAGATCATGTGTTTTCCCATATCCCACGAGTAAGGATCAATCGCCCATTCGCTTGAAACGCAGGAATTGATTTGTGAGTTCAAATCGGCGTAGTGCTGGCGGATAGCCGACCAGTTGTTTTGAATGTTCACAGCGCACCGCCTTTCAGAAACTGCTCGACCTTCTTCTCCGTGGCGCGCTTGAGTTCTTGCAGGCGATCGCGCTCCGCATCGGCATCGCTTGGACCTTCATAGACTCGCGCCCACTGCTCGCGCAGCTCATCAAACTTCGCGCGTGTCGCGGCGGGGATTCCGCCATTCATGGCCGCAGAGTTCCCCAGCATCAGCGGCGTGATGCTTTCGATGGCGGCGTACTTGCCGGCAGGGATGCGGCCTGCTTCGATGGCGCGACCCACAGCGGAACGGCGCCGGTCCTTGTCGAATCCCTCGGACACCTCCCACGATGCAGCCTCGAATCGGGCGCGGGCCTCGGCCACCAGGCGGGCATACGTCTCTTTGAACGCCATCCGTGCACCCACCTCGTCGCCAAGCGCCATGATCGGAGTGGCAGCGGCCCAGGCCTGCACGCATTCGAGCGTCCAAACCACGGTGTCGGCCTCGTCACACGCGCCCAGCGAAATTGCCCAAGCCTCTTCTGGACCTGGCCGACCGTCGTTCTTCGCGGCCCGCTCGATCTGCTCAACGATATGACCGGGCTTAGGTTCAAATTTCCCGTTTTGCGGGTCGCGCATGTGGGCGCTGAACGCAGTAGACAAGGTACCAAGGTCATAGGCTGCCAACGTGCGGAACCAGATCGCAGCAATGGTTGCGTTTGGCGGGCCACTCCACACGGAAAGGCAGTCCGACAAGATTGCATGGAAGGCATTGAAGTCAGACTTCTGCATTTCAAACTCCTAGTTGTTCAAGGTCGATCACATCGGCGCCGGATGGGCCGTCTCCAAACACCAGCCGCTCAGCCTTGGCGCCCTCTTCGGCAATCCACGCAGCTCGCTCGGAGTCAGTCATGTGTGCATTTTTCTGGGGGCGTCCTGATCGCTGCAATGGGTGCGAGCGCTGGCAAATGTCGGATCGGCACCAGTTACGCCATGTCGCCGGCCAGTCGGCCTTTCGGCCTTCTTTCCCAGACTTTGTGCGCCAGTGGTCCCCAAACTTCTGACCCTCAAGCCGGACAATTTCCGGCGTCCAATGCGTGTATTCCGCCAAGGCCCATTCACCCCAAGCCTTAGGAAGTTGCCAACCATCAGGTAGCCGAACCGACTTCGCAGCCGGTGGGTTGGCCGCATCAGCGGCACCAACAGTCTTTCCGGAGATAGATTTCTCTTTCTCTTCCCTCTTCTCTTTCTCTAACTCTTTCTCTTTCTCTAGGTCACGCACTGGTAACGTTTCGGTAACGATAGGCGCGTTACCTTCTTCATCGTTGTTTGTTTCTTCTGCGTTTCCAGCCTTAAAAGCAGCGACACGTTTTGCGGTCTGACAGCGTTTCTTTGCGCTAGAACCGTTGTGCTCTTCAAACTTTAGGATGCTCACGCCATCAGGGTGATCTGCAAGCCATCCGATAGAAACCAGTGCATCGCCGAAACCTTTGATTCCGGTCTTGCTGTCAATGCGGCGGATCGACAAACCGGGCATAACGCCGTTTTCTGTGTGCTGATCTGCAGATGCCCAAAGCCAGTACAGACCACCAATCACCGTCGCCTCGGTGGTATCGGTAATGTCAGCAATGCGCCCAACACGAGGGTCATCCCAAAGGTTGCCACGCATCTTGATCCAGTCTCCGGCCATGTTCAGAATCCCTTAGGCGCTTCGCCGAAGTACCGCATGTACTCGCGCTCTCCGACCCACTCGGTGCGGATCGTCCAGCCTGCTTGACGGAGTTCGGAGATTCGTTTGCCAGGACAGGTGGTGCTGCATACCTGCATCACTTCCCAGCTTGTAGTCCCGCGCTTGCGGAGCAAAAGCATTTCAAGGCGTCGGCGTCGGCTCGGGATCATTAGATTGATGCTTTCATAATTGCCAGCCGACGAATGCCAGAGCCAGCGGGTTCGATGGGAGTGCAGAAACCAACCTTGACGGGCGCAAGGAGGCGTTGACCGCGTTTACTGAGGTTCGTCAGGCCGTTGACTGCGTGACCGCCAACGGGTGGCTTGATGGCGACATTGCGCGAATGAAGCGTTGCCTTTGCTCGCTCTGCTTGGTCATCTGCGAACAGGCTGCGCTTAGGCAGGGTGAATGCGTTGCCGGTGCTCTTTTGCGTTCCGCACGGCCACTGTGCTGAATTACAGGCTGTTGCTTTGTTCATAGTTCCGATGGGTGATGTACAAAAAAGTGAGTTGTGAAAGACTTCGCAACTCTTATGAAAAAAGAAACCACCACGCAGAAAAACGCCGACCAAGCGCAGGGAGAAACGCTGTTGGGTGGTCGTGCATTGGCAGTGGGTGCCAGCGTGCGAGGGGTGGTGGAACATTTAGGCCGCTTGCTCGTCGGCGCGCTTCATGAGCTGCCTGCACTTGCTAAGTGGGCCGAAAATGCGGGGATGGTTCGCCAGTACCGCCAGCGGGATGCCGCGCGTTTTCCAGTTGGAAACCCGCTGTACAGCGGTGGCGTTCTCGTACCCAAGAAGTCTGGCTAGAGCGGCTGGGCCGCCCTTGTCATCAATAAAGTCGTGTGCATTCATGTCCTAGATTACACACCATGTTTATCACACACGTCAATGGCTCGTGTGAACAAAATGTTCCACTCACGACCATGCATGAAACAACAAAAAGAATTTATGCGGCAGCGAAGGCCCTCAAAGGGAGAGCCACGCTTACGGACGTTGCATCCCTGATCGGGACGACGCCGCAGACTCTGAAAAACTGGGAAGGTAGGGGGGCATCAAGTCAGGGGGTCCTGCTTGCGAGCGAGCGGATCGGGTGTGATGCTGGGTGGATCAAGACTGGCCTTGGGCCTATGGTCACATCACAACAAAATGTAACCAAGACCTCTGTTCGTAGTAGAGTGCCCCTCATCAGTTGGGATGCGGCAAGCAGAATTCAGGGGGAAAACTTAGTGCTCAGTGAAGTGGACGTGGTGCGGAACGTTGATGTTTTCGACACCGAGGATGTTGATGGCCTGTTTGCCCTTCTTGTGGAGAGCGACTCGATGGTTAGCCAGATACCTGGCGAGTTGAGCTTCCCACCAGGGACGATCCTGAGGGTTAGAGCAGGCCCACAGGCGCAGGCCGGAAACTACGTCATCGCGAGAGACGACAGGAGCGGAATGGCAACCTTCCGCCGGTTGATGAACGATGCTGGTCGGTGGTACTTGAGGCCGATAAACAACGCATACCCGACACAGGAGGTTGCAGACCCGCTCAAGGTCGTCATAGGCCGGGTCACACGGTTCGTCATAGAGGGCGAAATCTAGCCCTGCTGCAAAAATCAAACGAAGCCCGCCGAGAGCGGGATTTTTTTCGTCTCAACGACGCAACACGCGCCACTGTTTCCGACAGGTGGCGCTTTTTTTTGCTCAAAACTACACAAGGTGATTGCATAAAACTACACGCCGTGTTTAAATACTTCCATGCCGATAAACAAGTCGGAACAGCCCCGGATCGACGCGGCGACATGGGTTCTTTCACAACTTGCATCTTCCGGTTCGCACTCTACGGAGCAGACGACAGGAAGCGCTACCCGGCGTGAGAGGGAGACAGTGGACGGTAGACCGTCCCGCAGCTTGGCCGGAGCGTTCTGGTTAGAGGCTGTGTAGTTTTGGTGGAACCGGCCAGACCGGGATATGCCACCGATGCCCCAGCAATGGGGCTGTCACATAGACCAACCTATCCAGGCCGGTAACCGTAATTATCAAGTCCGGGTGAAAGAAAGTATTGACTACCTCGATAGGTGGTCTATGTGACGGCCAACAGAACAGCGGCCTAGCCCCGCTGAGATTCCTCCCAATGTCAACGCTGCTTCATGCGAGCTGTTGGCTGTCAACTTTTCATGCGACGTTAGCTTAATTGGACAAAGCAGCAGACTTCTAATCTGTACGCCATCGAAGGCATTGATGAAAGTTCGAGTCCTTCACGTC
>JBAZYB010000007.1:0-43288 GCA_041659545.1 Hyphomicrobium sp. | reverse complement strand
GCCTGCCGCGACGATTACGCTGCCCGTCAACTGCTACACCGTGCGGAATGTCGAGGCTTACGACGGCTCGCTCTGGCTTCCGGTGCGCTGGATCGGGGCGCACAGCCGCGAGCAGTATCAGGACGGGATCGGAATGCCGCTTGCCGTGAGGTTCGCGGAAAACACGCTCGTCTTTGAGGGCAGCGTCACGAGCGCCACCAGCGTGCGGGTACAATTCGCCCGCGCCCCTACGCTACTCTCGACAGCTACCGTGGCATCCGCGACGGCTACTGCGATCACGTTCGATAGCTCCGCTGGCCTTAGTGCTCACGATGATGTGTACATCGGGGATCGCGTCCTTGTCACGAGTGGCACGGGGATCAACCAGACGGCAATCATCAGCGATTCCGTGGCGTCAACGTACACCATCACAGTGCCGACGATGGGCACGGTTCTTGACGAAACGTCCGTGGTGACTTGGTGCCTGCCGGACCCGTTGAGCAAATGGCCCGATGTCGTCGTTCTCGGCGCGGCCATCAGGCTCGTCGGCAGACGGCGGGATGCCGAGACGCATAGCGTCCTGATGTCGCAGTACGCGAACGACGTGGGCGAGATGATGGTGAGTCTGGCGCAGCGGCAGACGGACCAGCCGAGGCACGTTAACTATCAGGCATACGGGGATGAATAGCATGACAGCGCGGGAGAAGGTTGAAGCCGAGGTTGCCAAGTTCAACGCGATCCTGGCGGTTAAAGGCGGCCTGTGGGATGACCAGAAGGAACGCTTCGCCGCGATGCGTGATGTTCTGGCGTGGATGCAAGACGAGAAGGACGAAGCCGACCGGATCGAGCTTGAAGCCATGGAGGCCGAAGAGGCTGCGGCGGCTAACGATCCGAGTAACAAGGTGCGCGAGCTTTTCAAGGGCGTACACATCAAGATACCGCCGAAAGGGAAATGACGATGAAGAGACTTCTGGCAGTAGTGGCGATCTGCCTCGCGCTGGCGGCTCCTGCCGCTGCCGAGGTCCGCAGCATTCATGTGTGTGAGGCTAAAACGCTGACCGCCAGCACTACGACGGACTGCACCTATCAGGACATCAGCGCGTTCGAGTATTTCAGCTATCAAGTGTACTGCGGCGAGACTACCGACAACAGCATGAGCGTTGACGTTGATTGGATCGGCGGCAGTGCTGCGGGTACGGCATACATGGCGGTTCCGGTCGGCACGTCGCAGCTTCAGACCGTATACGCGACGGAAGACGCGTGGTCTACGCTGGAAAGTATCAACCCGCCCGTCTCGCCAGTTGGGACGATCCGCTTGACGGAGAACAACGGGGACGATGACATTGTGTGTACGGTAATTCTGAACATGGGGAGAGCGAAATGAAGAAGATTCTCGCAGCACTCTTTCTTGTCCTGATCCTTGCGCCCCCCGTGTTCGCCGGATGGGATGACCCGGTGTTGCGGGCGGGTGCGGATGTCACGCTTGAGGGCACGACCACGATTGCCGCGACTCACGGGTCCGAGCTTCTGACGCTGACTTGCGCGGGCGTTGGGCTGAGTGCCCCGGTTGGCGCGTGGTCATGCTCGGGCGACACGATCACCCGCACCGCAAGCGGCTCCGACCTTACCCTCGTCATCGGGCCGACCGTCACCGCTGGCAACCGCTACGAGGGCAGCGTCACCTATGCCACGATCACCGCCGGCACGTTTAGCCTCTCCATCGGCGGGCAGGCCCAGGTCACGCACAGCGCCGCCGGAGTGTTTGCCGAACACTTCACCTCGGGCGCGACTACCGCCCCGACCCTGACCGCTGTAGCTGCGAGCGCAGGGACGATTACGCTTTCTTCGTTGTCGATGAAGTTGCACACGGACAAGCTCACGAATCCTGATGCGGCAATCTTTGTACAGCAGACGCTCGCCAATGCCACGGCGAATGAGGCGGGCGTGGTCATGGTCAGCAACCAGACGGGCGCGGCGGGGAACAAGACGACGCTGCAACTGCATAATAACGGTACGGGCAGCGGGACAGAGTATTTGCTTGAGGGGTTAAAAGACGGGACGCGGGTTGTTAGCTTTGATTCTGCGGGCGCTGCGATCCTGTCTTCAAGCGTCTCGGCTTCCGGGTCAATAGTTTCTTCTCGGTCCGCTACGACTACTACTGGCGCTTTACAGCACACTAGCGGCGGGTTTACGATTGGAGCGCCTTCTGTGGGTTTCGGGGAGAACAGTACGCTTGCCGCCATGAACGGCTCTGACCAGTTCATTGGTTTCAACTTTGCCCCCACCAACTCCAACCACACCAGCACCGGCAACAGCGTGATCGGCTTCAACGCCGCGAACATCATGGGTGATGCCGAGGCGACGGAATACGGCCTGCTCATTGGCACCGGATACGATCACCCCATTATCGCCACCCCGCCTTCCGCGCAGACCATCGCAGCGGGCAACACCGTCACCGCCGACGCCTGCGGGACGATGAAGCAGATTACCGCTGGCGGCGCTGTCACGACCGACACGACGAACACGTTTAGCGCCCCCGCTGCGACCAATGCGGGCTGCTGCATGGACGTTGTGAACGTCGGAGCGCAGAACATCACGCTTGACAACAACGCGCTATTCTTCTCGCCCGCTGCTGGCGATGTGGTCATGACTGCGAATGACAGCATCCGCGTGTGCAGCAACGGCACGGCGTGGTACGCGGTTACGGCGTTGGTGGCGAACTAGGCGCGATGGGCACCGACTGGCGCGGACTCGGACTTGTGGTGGCGGCAGCGATCCTCGTGGGGCTGTTGCTGACGGCGGGCGGGTGTGCGCCATGCCAGTGCGTGGTTGCTCCGCGTGGTATTGGCGCGGTTCAAGTGCAGTCAGACCCAACCCCCACTGGCGGCAGCTACTTCGATGGCTGCAACACTTGGACGCGGGTCGGAGAAAACACCTGGAACGTGACGACGCTGCACTGCGACAAGCAGAACGCGATCAAGGTCTATTCCGAGCCTTCAGTGCTTCTTCCGTACCGGGAGATCCGCTGATGCTACAGCACCACGCCGAAGCAGTTAGGGGCAGCCTTGTAGGCTCCAACCGCATCGAGCCCGTCCGTGTACAGCACGGAGCGGTGCATGACATGGCTCATTTCGTGTTCAAGGGCGGCAAGATCGGGGCAGACCATGACGTACCCCATGCTGGTGTTTGCCTCACCGAAAACCCAACCGCCCCCGGAGCCGATGAAGTCCTGCGATGCCCACTTGCTCCGGCAATCCTCCCGCACGATTACGTCTGGCTGGCGAACTTTCCCGACCGCAAGCCCGCGTTGCGCGTAGCACGCCGAGACATCAGCCCACGCGGCGTCAGCCTCGGCGGTGTTGGAGAATTCCGGGGGAGCGGGAGTGCAAGCGGTGAGAACCACGGCGGCGAGTGCGATGAGAGTTTTCATGTCCCCAATGTATTACCTATAGGTAAGTCTGTCAAGGGGTGAGATATGACGTACAAGGCTGAAGGCTACAAAGGTACTGGCGTAGGCCCTATCATGGTGCCGAAGATCGCCGCCCCTGACATGTCTACCGTCAACACGCTCAATGAGCAAGCCTATGGGGCCGCTGACCCCACTGCGCTGCAATTTCTCGCTGCCCTTGAGGAACGGTATGCCCGCGACACCGCCGCCGCGCAGCAGCCCGTACAGACCGCCGCGACTTCGGGCAGCGGGAGCATCCTGCCCTACGAGCATTCGCCTGACCAGATGGCAGCGATTGCGGCTAGGCGGCGCATGGAGCTTGAAGCGGCACAGAGGTACAACGCCGCGCTGCCCGCTGGCGATCCCCGCGCTAAAGATATCATGAGGTGGGATCTGTGATTAAGCGGTACAATCCGACCGAAGATGTCAAGGCGTATGTCGCTGACCTGTCGGCGCAGCTATCTGCTAACCAGCCGCTGACTACGCTCATGGCCGGGCAGACCACGCCTACCACGCTGACCTTCGTCCCTCCCCCGCTGACTACGGCAGAGAGGGATGCACTCGCCAACCCTGGCCGGGTGCTGATACTCAACACCTCTACGGGCAAGCTCAACTTCTGGAACGGGTCCGCGTGGGAAGCGGTGACGAGCGCATGAGCCAGAAAGTGGTTAAGGCGTTCTCCCGGCTGGGCGATCTCGATACCAATAGCAACATCGTTGAGCGTAATGGTGTCGGCGCTCGTGAGATGGTCGGGGTGGCAGACCTCGACAATGACGGCGCGGTGAGTCTGCTGCCGGGGTATAGCAAACTCCTCAACGCCCCGATGTATGCCGATTACACCACGGGATCAGTGGGCGTCAGCAACGGCAGCAAGTTCGTCGTGATGTACAACACCGAGCTTGTCACCAATGGCGATATGTCGAGCGCAACGGGATGGACTTTCACCGGCAGCGCGGGCGTCAAGTGGGACATCGCGGGCGGTGTTGCGACGAGAGTAGCAAACGCTGCCGACCTAGCCCTCGTGTCTGCCTTCGCGCCGACGAATGCCGTAACGTACTTCGTGCGCTATACGATTATCCGCACGGCTGGCACGCTGACCGTTTCGATGGGCGGTGTTAGCAGGGCATTCAATACGAGCGTAATCTACGTTGATGTCGTGTTGGCTGGCAGCACCGCCGCCCTGACGTTCACCGCTGACGCTACGTTTGCCGGAACCGTCGATAACGTGTCGGTACAGGTTGCCGCTCCGATCAATCGCGGGGATTTGCTTATCGGGCCTGATGGTAAATATTACGAGATTGCCGACTACACGGGTGCCGACATCACGCTGACCACGGAGTATGAAGGGGCAACGGCCTATGGCGTAGCGGGAACGATACGGCACAAAGTCTGGATGCTTGCGCCGTTCTACGCTACGGCTGGCGACACCTCGGCTACAAAGACAAAGAGCTTTGTTTCGACCACGGGAGGGACGTTCACCGGCACAGAGTCGGGCGCGAACGGCGTCTATCTCTCGACGGCTGAATACGCCGGGAAGATTCCCGACGGCTCAATGTCCGACTATCTTATCGCCTCTGGCAGCGGAGCGCGGCGGTTCGCAGACCGCTTTGTTCCGAGTGCGACGGTTAGCAACGTCAAGGGCATTTGGCTTGACATCGCTGAATACTCCAGCACCGCCGACACGTTCAAGATTGAGATATGGGACAACAACGGCAGCGGTAGGCCGGGCAGCGTTCTCTACACCACGGGGACGCTTACATGGTCAACGCAGATCGCCAAGACCACCGAGAGCCGCTATTACTTCCCGTTCACGGCGACGGCTGGGTTCACGATTGCGACAACCTACTTTGTTGTCGTGACTGCGGTCAGCGGTTCGACGGTTGTGCGGTACGCCGCCGATTGGACCGCAGCAGGCACGATGTCTAACGTCGGATCGCACTTCTACTATGACGGCAACTTTTGGCGGCAGCTTGATCCAGAGTTTTCCCCGAGTTATGCCTTCATCAACTACCCGACTACGGCGAAGACCTACGTTAGCGAGACGTTTGACATGGGCGGCACTCCTGCCGGAAGTTCAAGCCTGACCATCAGCGTCCCGACCCCGAGCAACGATCTTTTCTACACTAACAAGTGGTCGCCCACGCTTGCCATCGCTAGTGGTGACGCTAACACCATGACGTATGAAGTCGAGCGTTCGTCTGACGGAAGCTCTTGGACGAGCGTAGCGTCTGGCCTGACGGCGCTTAACTACACCATCGCTGCGAATTACCGATATTTCCGCGTCACGTTCTCGCTGACATCTGCGACTAACGAGACTTCCCCGACCGTGACAAGCGCAACAATCATTTCGCCGCTGTCGCTTGTGTTGGCCAACGAAAGCAATCTGCGGGAGATTGTTGGGTGCGGCAAGTACATCTTCAGCAGCATCGCCGCTACTGCCGCCACGATCAACTCCACTTCCGTCCCCGGCGTGCGACCCGCTGCATGGTGCATCTACAACAACGACTTCTTTTATCGGCTGGCCTATCACCAGTTGCGGCATTGGGATGCTATCGGGGCTGCGGATGCCGCCGTGGCGAGTATGTTGAAGACTGACGGTAGCGCAGGGACGGACCCGCCGAACTCTTCATACTGCATCGTCGCTCACAATGACAAGCTGATTTGCGGCGGGAATGTCGGGGTGCTGTTCCACACTGGCACGGCAACGGACTTGACCGAAACCCTGCTGACCGATTCCGGCGCTGCCTTCACTACCACGACAACGACGGCCACCGGCATGATTGGGTGGAAGCTCAACCCGAACCTGTCATGGACGCCGATACAGTTGTTCAACGTCACATCCAATGATGCCACAAGCGCAACGTGCAGCAGCAGCCATCTTATCACCAACGGCCACGGCAACGGCGCTGCGACTTTCTCAACGTACAACATTTACAAGTTCTACCCGAAAACCATGTGGTACACAGACGAAGCCGAACCCGCGCATTGGCCGACGACTAATCTCCTCTACTTCTCGGCAGCAGACGGAGACTATATCCAGCAGCTTGTCAGCCATAACGGGAATCTGCTGATTATCTGCACTTCTCAGGTGTGGCTTGTCTCGGGGTACGGTCCCAGCACCCCGTGGTCTAAGGTCATGCTCTCCAAGAGCGGCGGCGTCATCGCGCCGATGAGCGTTGTCAGCGACTCGCAGCATGTGTACTGGTGGAGCGATGCGGGCATTGTGCGCTCGGCTAGCGGGCAGTCTGCGCCCGAGATCATCGACTCCCGCATCCGCGACATTACCATCAACGCCATCAATGCCGAGATGAAACATAACATCGTCGGGGCGCGGCACAAAGAGCGGCTCTATTGGAGCTACCCGAGCGCCAGCAGCAACATCAACGACACGACGATTGTCTACGATCCCAGCACCGGCAGATGGGCAAAGTACGATCTCGGCATGTACTGCCCGACCTCGGTACTTGAGACTGACGGTTCCTCCGTCCTGAAGTTTTGGGAACCGACTAGCGGGTGTATGTGCAAGCTGGAGGAGGACGTTTACACCTACGCGGGGACGGCGAAAGAGTTTACCTACGCGACGAGCTTCATGTATCCGTCTGCCCCGTCCGAGCGGTCGCAGTTCCTTGAGCTTCGCGCCATCATTAAGGCGAATGAAACGCTGCCAATTACGATGTCTGCGGCATATGACTACAGCGATAGTTACGCTGTTGTCGGAACGCTGACGCCGCTTACCACGGCGGTATCGACCCGCACGAGCGCCAACGCTACGGATACGGTCTATTTCGGCAAGTTCCTTACCGGGAGTAAGGGCACGGCGGTATCCGTCAAGCTGACAGGATCGCCCGCGTCGGCATTCAAGATTCTGCAACTTGATGTTATCGCGGACGCTGAAGAGTTCTTAACCAAGAGATAGGGGGCGGCAAATGGCTACTTGGGATACTGGCGGCAGCACATGGGGCAAGCCTCGCGCCCCCGGCTCTCGGGGTCCGTCCACGCCCTCAACTCCCCCGGCGATGTACCAGGGCGAAGGCGGCGGGAGCACAGTCAATCCGTATGATGCTATGCTGACTGATGTGTACGACCAGTCTATGAAGGCCGCTGGTTCTGACCCCTATGCAGGGGCGATCAAGTCTGCTACCAGCGCCGAGTCATACGCTGCCGGCCAGGTCGGCAAGGACTACACTGCCGAGCTTAACCAGTTGTCGCAAGCCGAAATCGACAAGCAGCAAACAGCGCAGGCTAACCAGTTTCGCTCTTACGGCATGGGCGAATTGAGCCTCAAGAGCGATGTGCAGGACGATTGGGCCGACACGCGCACTGACGCTAGTACGAAGGCGGCAATCGACGCGCAGGCAATG
Source organism: Hyphomicrobium sp. (assembly GCA_041659545.1). Classification (GTDB taxonomy): domain Bacteria; phylum Pseudomonadota; class Alphaproteobacteria; order Rhizobiales; family Hyphomicrobiaceae; genus Hyphomicrobium_A. The sequence continues at coordinate 35,500 of JBAZYB010000007.1, read as the reverse complement.
CAACAGGCGGCTATGGCGGCACAGCAGCAGGCGCTAGCCACGCTCACGGCGACAATCTCGGCGGCTAGCGGTGATGAGCTTGACGCGCTACAAGTAGCGATTAGCGCCGCGTCAGCCGGCGGAGGGTTGGTCTGATGCCATACGTTGGCGGTCACACGGTGGGCACCACGCTTGGGCGCACGAAGCGGCAGGATCTTGAAGACCAGATGAAGCGGCGTGCTGTTGAAAGACAGCTTGCCGAACTGGCGAAGAAGAATCCCGACGCGCTGGTGCAGATCGCCAACACCCGCAAGCCGGGAGGCGGTGCCTATGCCGTGGCCCCTGGCGGGCCTGCTGCTGCGATTGCCGAGCGCAGGGCGGGGGCTACTGGCGGGGCACCTAACGGCGCTGTCACGGGCGCGTTCGCCGGCTCTCCTGCCGCCGTGGGTGACAAGTGGCGCGTGAGCGATGCCGAGCGGGCAGCGGGCGATACCTACAACGTGGATCGCGACAACCGCCCGGCGCCTACCGACATGCAGACTCAGCAGGGCATCCGCGAGCGGCTGAATGCCGACCTCGACAAGAGCGCCGACATTCAGCGGGCACTGCTGGCGCGGGGTAACGCTGCGGGTGCTCCTGCCGCCGCTGCCGCCCCTGCCGTGGCTACGGTTGATCCGAAGGTGCGGGCCAAGGCAAAGGCCGAGGTTGTCAAGTGGCAAACGAAGATCAATGCCGAAGAGGCGAAGGATAAGCCGAACGCGGCGAACCTGAAGCTCTACAAGGAACAGCTTGCGGCGGCAACCGCTTCGGCTACTCCTGCTGCTGCTCCTGTGGCTGCTGCCCCTCCTCCCGCCAGATTCGCTAACCGCGAGTCGTGGGCGCTTGACCCCGACATTGGTAACGCCATGCTGACCAATCGCCCCGAGGTTCCTGCCGCCCCTGACGCGGCTATTGCGGCGAAGCGCGGCCCTGCCGTTGCGCTCCCCTCCCACGCGCAGCCTTACGGTGCGGCTCCGCTTGCCGGGGCGGCGGTTCCTGCAACCCCTTCGGCAATGACCCGCACGCTCAAGGATGGCACAAAGGTTAACGTGATGCAGCAGGCAGATGGATCGTGGGTGGAGGTGTAGCGCGTGGCTCGCGTCTTCACAGACGAGGACTTTGTTGATGCCCCAGTGGCGGTTGCGCCAGATGAAGCCGTGGCCCCGAAGGCGCGGACGTTCTCTGATGCTGACTTTGCAGACGCCCCTGTCCCCATCACTGCCGCCGCCCCGCGAGCATTCAGCGAAGCCGACTTTGCAGATCGGCCCGACCGTCCCGGCGTCGTTGGTGCCGTCGCAGACGTAGGCGCTGGCCTTGCTCGTGGCGTTCTGGCTGGCGGGGAAACGGTCCTCCGCGCTGCCCGTACCACCGTCCCGAGCGAGACATTCGACGCCGCTGTAGCATCGCCCATTGAGGCGCTCAAGGAAGCGCAGGGGTACAAGTGGCTTCAGCCGTCGCAGCAGGCCGGGGAGTCCGGTCTTCGCCGTAGTCTGTCGGAAGGCTCGCAGTCGGCTACTCAGTCGCTTGTCGGCATGGCCCCCGGCGTAGTCGCCGGCACGATGACTGCCGGTCCCGTGGGCGCTGTGGTAGGCGGCGCTACGTCAGGCGGCACGATCTTCGGGCTTGCCCAATATGACCAGTTGCGGGAGGACTTCCTCAAGCGCACGGGGCAGGACATCGAGAAAGTGCCCGAAGCGTGGAAAGCGGCGATCAAGTCAAGTCTCTCGGAAGCCGGGACGGAAGCGGCTAGCGACCTTGCCTCGTCGCTCATCTTCGGTAAGGCTGGCATGGCAGCGGGAAAGGCTATCGGCTCTGGTGCGCTGAACGTAGCGAAGCAGGCCGGGAAGACCTACGTCAAGGGTGTTGCCAAGGCCATTCCCTTCGAGGTTGGCGGCGAGGCTGTCAATGCCGCCTATCAGGACACGCTTAATCCCGCCCTCGGCCTTGAGCGGCAAGGGAGCCTTGAGGCGGCTAAACAGGTTGTCGGCCCGTCGCTCGTGACTACCGCCCTCATGGGTGCCGGTCAGCAGGCGGCAGGGGCGGCAATCGGGCGCCCGCAGGCTGTCAAGGACCACGCCCGTCTCGTCACCGCAGCCGCTGACCTCGGCATCCCCGAGCCGTCGAAACTGTCCGTGCCGCAGTTACAGGCCGCTATAGCCGCGAAGCAGGCTCCCCCTGCCCCTGCCATGCCCCAAGCCGAGAAAGTCGATCCTAGCGCCACGCAGCCCCTGCAGGATGCCTCTGCGCCCGACCAGACGGCCCGCATGGGCGAGATACTGGCGGCGGCTGATGAAGTGAAGTCGCGCCGTCAAAAGATTTACGACCGCGCACGAGAACTCGGGATCGAGTCGCCCGAAGACAAGCTCGACGCGGAGCTTCTGCCGCTCATTCAGGAGCGGTCACAAGGGGAGCCAGAGAAATACGCCTTTGTCCCTGAGTCTGGTGGGCATTCCCGTGCGAACAAAGGTGGTGAAATCGCTCCCAACAATGAGTATTATAAAGGCGGGCAATTCATCGCAACCACCGAACTGCCGAAAAGGGAGAGAGATGAGCTTGATCGGATCGCTACCGGAAAGCGTCAGGTCGCCAGGGGTGTTTGGGAAGTTCCCGGTGCTGGTGACATCCCGATCCTTCACAACCTTATCGGCTCTGGAATGGGACTTGACGGTCGGACCAACGATCAGTATTTGTCTTCGCTGGAAAGTGAAGTCCCAAACTATGTTCAGCAAGTAAGGACAGCCGCCGAACAGTACCGCGCTGGCGAGAAGTATGTGCGGGCAGAGGAATACCCCGCGCTTGTGATGTTTGACGACATCGTCCGCTATGCCAAGGCTGGCAAGGTTATCCCCGCCGGCCTTTGGGATAATATCAATCCGAACATCCGCGCCAACATCGAAAAGAAGTTTGCCCGCGTTCTCAAACGTGATACTTCGCAGGACAATAAGGGTCAGAAACAGAGTGCTATCGTCCCGCAAAATATAACACAAGGGGAGGTGATTCCGAGTGCCGAAGTGCAAGGGAAAGGGCAAGAAGTAGCGGCACCGGCAGAGGGGGCGGCGAGTCGGGTGGAACCGGCTGCTAACAACGCCGCCCCTGATGCCGAAGCAACTAAGGCCACGACGCCTGAAGAGGCGAGAGTATACCGGCAGGCCCAAGTGGCGCTTCCGGGGGGCGGGGCAGCTTCCACAGTGCCCCCCCAAATTCAAACCGTCCACCGCCGCGCCAAAGAGCAGGAGGCGCTCGACAAGGGGCTGGCCCCGGCTGCTGACATCAGGGCGATGAGCGACGAGCAGTTGAAGACGCTGCTGCACCCCGAGGGGATCAGCGACGAGGCGTATTCTGCGGTGCCTGCCGAGACTCCCGCCCCATCCTCCCCCGTCATCGACATCGCCCGCGTCCAGCAAGCCCTCCCCGCTGCCAGAGTCGAGCAGAACATCGAAGGCGGCGGCTTCTTCGCGCACTTGCCGAATGACCATGTGGTCTGGGTCATGCCGACCGGCGAGATTCAGATCAACAAAGCGTCAGCGCTCAAGGGCGGCTATTCCGAATCGCAGATCGAAGGTGGCAAGGTTGAGGGCGCGTGGAAGCCGATGGGCCAGGACTCGCTTATCAAGATCGTCAACGGCGAAGAGTTGGATCACGAGGTATGGCACGATGTGACCGAATACGCGCTCTCGCCTGCCGAGCTTCTCGCCGTCCGCAAGATGTACAACGATAACTGGGAAGCCGCAGCACGCAGCTACAACCGTTGGGTCAAGGCGAAGCGTCAGGGGCCGAATGGCAACGTCTGGCAGAAAGTCTATGACTTCGCGCTGCGGCTGAAGGACATGATCGTCACGACGGACAAGAGCGCGTTTCGGGCTGTCGAAAGCGGCAAGGCGTATCAGCGTGAGGCTGGCGGGGAGCGGGCGTTGCGGATGCCTGACAGGCTGCCCGGCGAATCGCAGGAAGCGTACATGGTGCGGGCGTTTCAGGGCGGGCCGCATCGCATTGAGGGGCCGAGGGATTACACGCTGTCGAAGAGCGGCACCGGCGAAGGTGCGGCGGCTTACGGGTGGGGGGCGTACTTTGCGAGCCTGAAGGATGTGGCACAAGAATATAAAGAGCGGTTGTCCGGGAAGGTGTTCAAAAAGTCTTACCGCCTGCGGGGCCGCAATCTTTCAGACATTCAGGGTGAACTTGAAGACAAGCAGGAATATATCAAGGCCGGGATGCTTGAGAAAATTCAACTTCACCAGACGCAACGCGAAGTCTCTGATTGGCTTAACGAACATGAAGATTCTCCGAGGCTTGAAGAGGTAAAGAAATACTTCAAGTCTTTGCCGGCAAGCCTGTTCACGAAAACAGACGCGAAGGGCTACCTCTACCACGCCGAACTCGACGTGAACGATGAAGACCTCCTCGACTGGGACAAGCCGCTGAGCGAGCAGAGCGAGAAGGTGAAGAAGGCGCTGAATGATGGCGGGGCTATTGCCAAGCTCAAGAAGGACGTTGCGGAAGGACAAGGGACGTACACTCTCGGAAATGCAACCGGCGAAGACCTTTATGCTGCCTTGCGCCAACAGTCTAGCGACTTCAAGAAAGGCGGGCAAGGCAAAGAAGCCGCCTCGCGCTACCTCGCCAGCATCGGCATCCCGGGCATTCGGTATCTGGACGGCGGCTCTCGCGGCAAGGGCGACGGGACGCACAACTACGTCATCTTCGACGACAAGCTGATAACCCTCACGCATCGCAACGACGAACCGATGCCCGCGCCTGACCGCGAGTCCTACTCCCTCTCCGAATCCGACACCCTCCGTCAGCAGGAGCGCGAAGCTAGCGGCCCGCGCAAGGCGATGATTGCCGAGCGGCGGGTGGAGGCCGAGCGCAGAGAGCGCGAAGACCGCTTGAAGGCGCAGCGGACGAACACGTTTGGCGGGGACGAGGCGCGGTATGCGGTCAAGGAAACTCAAGGCGGCAAGTACATCCAGCTTGACGAGCATGACGCCTTCCGCAAGAACATGGACTTGATCCCCGAAAGCGACCGCCAGTTCTTCAAAGACTTCTGGGAAGGTGCCGATCCGAAACTTGGCCGCAGTTCATCGCGCACATGGACGGAAGCCGAGCAGATGGAGCTTGGCGAGCAACTTATTTCTACGCAGCGCGGAGCGGCCAAGTGGGCGAAGTACAAGCCGGGGCGTCCCGAGAATGCCGCGCTTATTCGGCTGACGGGTGCAATGGCGACGAGGACATGGGATGCCGTGAAGATCGCGCAAGCCGAAGTGCGGGCGAATCCTGGCAGCGCAGATGCCGTCGCCAATCTCAACGAAGCTATGGCGAGAATGTACGCGCTTGAGATGCAGCTTTCCGGCAGGCTGGCCGATGCTGCCCGTGGCCTACAGGCGGGTAACGCCGTCCGCAAGGCACGGCTTGCCAAAGACCCGAGCGCGAAGGCAATGGCCGCTCTTGCTGGCCGTGGCATGAACCTCACGGAAGCCGAGCTTCAGGAGTTCGCGCAGCTTGATCCTGATAACGTCCTCCTCCAAAACAAGTTTATCAACAAGGTGCTGCATGACCGGGGCGCGTTCAAGTTCAAGGATTGGATCAACGCCTATCGCTATTTCAACATGCTGTCAGGCACGAACACGCACGCTTATAACATCATCAGCAACGCGCTGTGGATGGGCGATGTCCTCGTTAAACAGCCGCTTCAGATTATCCTTGACGCTCCGAACGCCGTCAGGGGTAGGGGCAAGCGCACCTATTACGTTCAGGACTATCTCGCCGGGATCAAGGGAAGCATTGCCGGGATGCCCGCCGCCATGCAGTCGGCGCTCGACATTCTGCGCTTCGGCGTTAGTAAGCAGCAGGCGACAACGCAACTCGACACCGACAAGTATGGAGCGCCCCGTGAGGCTCCTGGCGGGGGCAAGAACCCGCTCAACTGGACGGGCAGGGCGTTGGGTGCGATGGATGCTGTCTTTGCCACCAGCCGCACGCTAGGCGCTGTGGAGCAGCTCGCCACGCGCAAGGCGATTCAGGACGGCAACGCTTCCAAGAAGCGGATTACGGAATTGATGCAGGATGAAACGATCATGGCGCAAGCGGTTGAAGAGGGCAAGCGGGCAACCTTCACCGAGGATGCCGTCGCACAGAAACTCCTGACGCAGCTTGACCGCATTTCCCCGAGCGCGTCCAAGGTCGTGCGTGTCCTCTTCCCGTTTGTGCGGGTAGCCGAGAACATCACGAAGCGCGGGATTAACATGACTCCCGCTGTCGGTATGGCCCGCTCGTGGCGCGGACAGGGCAAGGCGCAGCAGATACTCGCGGAGCAGACGATGGGCGTAGGCATCGCGCTTCTCGGCTACTCTCTCGCCGCTGCTGGTGAAGCTACTGGCCCGCCGCCTGACGACGAGAAGGGACGGGAGAAGTTCTTTGACGAAGGCAAGCAGGCGTACAGCGTCAAGATCAACGGCCGCTGGTATCGCTGGAATCGGCTTGGCCCGCTGGCCTTCCCGTTTGCGGTCGGCACGGCACTGAACGATGTGATCGAGCGCGGCGGGAAGATGAACGTCGAGACGGCGACGGTGATCGGCAACTCTCTCGGCAAGATGTTCACCGACATGAGCTTGATGCAGGGGCTTGGGAACATCGTGGACGCCACTAGCAAGCCCGTCACCGCTGGCAGCAAGCTCCTCGCCTCGACGGTTGGGCAGCTTGTCCCTGCCGCTGCACAGTTACGGCAATGGGAGCAGTCTTTTGACGAGCACATGCGCGATCCGAAAGCGTGGTACGAGCGCATTGCCGCAGGAATCCCGCTGCTGGACAAGACCGTGGAAAAGCGCGTCAGCCAGTTTGGGCAGGACGTTCACCGCACAACTACGGGCGTCAACGCCTTCATCCCCGGCATCAAGGAAGGCAGCGTTAGCGATCCCGCTATCAAGGAGATCAACCGCCTCGGCATCGACTACCCCGGCAAGCCGGGAGCCATCGAGGCGAAGGGCGTCAAGTACATCCTCACGCCCGAGCAAGAGCGGCAGCGGCTGCGCGATACGGGCGAAAAGATTCTTGCCGCCGTGCAAGCGCGTATCGACCGCGATGGTTATGACCGTATGGACGAGGACTCCAAGATTGAAGCCATTGAGAACGCGATGGGCAAAGCCGTTAGCGCCAGCCGCAAGAAGTGGAAGAAGGAGTATCTCGACGGGCTTCACGGCGCTGTCACCGAGAAGACCATTCTGAAGCGCAGACCCAAGCCGACACCGGAACCCGATGAGGAGAGCGAGTAATGAGCGGTGACGAGATCGATATGAAGGAGTGGGGTATCCTTACGCAGATGGTCGCTGGCCTTGTCGATGGTCACAAGGAGGTGCGCGACGAACTCAAGCTCATCCGCGCTGCCGTCGGAACGCGCTGTACAGACTGCGCCCCCGGTGCTAGTGTTAAGGCCGCATGGACAAAGGTCGAAGGGATCGAGACGCGGCTTCGGTATCTCGAAATCAAGGTGGCCGGGATCGCAGTCGTCAGCGGCGTGGCGTCGGCAGTCATTACGCACATGCTGACAAAGGCGCTCGGGTGATGGGCTTGCCGTCCACACGCGACCCCGAGGCCCCGGACCACTTCCCCCCGAGCGAGTTCGCCTGCCACGACGGCTGCGGCCTGGACGGCTGCGATCCGAAGCTCCACGCCGCGCTCACGGAACTGCGCGTTGCCGCGAAAGCTGCGGTCCACGTCATCAGCGGTTGCCGGTGCAAGGCGCACAACGATGCCGTGGGCAGCACGGACGACTCCTGCCATTTCTCGACCGCCGAGAAGAAGACCCGCGCCGCCGACGTTTTCGTGCGCGGGATGCCGCAGACCGAGCTTTACCGGCTGGCGGCGGCCATTCCTGCCTTCGCTGGCGGCGGTATCGGCATCTACCCGAAGCGCGGCTTCATTCACGTTGACGTCAGGCCCGGACGCGCCCGATGGGGGAAGATCGGCGCTCGCTACACGAGCTTCGACGAGGCCTGGACGCTACTCAAGAAAGAGGAGGGAGTTGCATGAAGAAGACCGCGTTCGTCGCCATCGCCATCCTGGCGCTCTGCCTTCCGGCCTGCAAGCTCACCGGCCACGTCCACTGGCCATCGCCGCCCCCCGGCCCCGTCGTGCCGGCGCCCGCCCCGCAGCCCCCCGACAACGGCGCGCCTCCTCCCCCGCCAGTTGACGGAAATCCGGGGACCCCACCGGATGCAGGGAGCGGGACGGGCGCCGACGCGATACCGATGAGCGAGGTTGTCTTCTACGGCGACAACGCAGCGGCCGTCCCCTCGTTCCGGCCCACAGCCACGCTCCGAAGCGTCAGGATCGCCGGAGACACGACGGGGCCGTGCGTGGTCTGCTGGACATGGGATGACCCCCGATGGCCCGGCTACGGCCCGAAGAACGTCATGGGCAACGCCTGGATCATGATCTACCGCGACGGCAAGTGGCGCGCCGGGGCCTGGGAGATGGTGAGGACGGACATGGTAGGGGCGAACGTCTGCCGCACCAGCGAGGCGAAGCCGGGGGAATATCCTCTAATCCAAGCGCACGGGCCGGCTAGCGAATGGACCCCGCGCCATGGAGAAGAATTCGGTTACATGATAACCACCACGACGCGCGGAAGTCTTTCTCCGGCGCGAGAGCGCAGCAACGCGGTTGTTGGCCGCTGGCCCTAGGCTACTCGACATGCGCCCACGTTGCCTTTTTCACGACGTTACTGACAGAGGAGCGGCACACTCCGTACCTAGCCGCGATGTCGCGGTGCCTCATGCCTTGCGCTGCAAGGAGACGCGCTTCACGCACGATACCTTCGGTTATTTTTGCCGCCGCGTTGCTTTTTCCTCTCAGAGCCCCAAGGTTCTTTCTTGCTTTCTCGGGCATTCTCCTAGACCAATGAGAATCGCCCTTAGCAGGCTTCATCAATCCATTTCTAACGGCATGGGCAGTGTTCATCTTTGGGGTAACCCATTCGAGATTGCTGATGGCGTTGTTTGTCTTCACCCCGTCAATGTGGTTTATGCACGGCAGGCCGAGCGGGTTCGGGATGAACTCAATCGCAATGAGCCGATGAACCCGCAACCCTCTGGGCTTCTGCCCTTTCGCGCAGAGAACCACGGTCACATACCCATCAATATTAAGACGCGGCTTGATCGGCCTGCCTGCGGCGAACCCGTTTGCCGCGATGTCTCTGCGTACGGCGCCGGAGGTGCTGACAGAATAAGACGGATAGCCCGTAACCTTGCGCCATTCTTCGGAGGTGTTACCATGCGATTCAACCATGACCGTTCTCCTCATCCGAGATCGTTTGTGGCCAGCCTCGTGACCAAGTTAGCCGCTTGGCACGAGGCGCTTTTCTTCTTTCAGTATACCGCCGACGCCACGGGATTCCAACCATGAATCCTACTGCTGTCAAGTCTGTCGTTTCGCGCGGTGGTATTTTTTGCGATCCCGGCCGCCGCGTGATCCCGCAGGGCTCGTGGTACGTGCGGCTGCCTGACGGGCGGCTGTGCTGCCTCGGGTGTGCGGCGAAGGAGCGGACGTGAAGATCAAGACGCTCCTCTCTGACTTCGACCTGATGCGCGCCTACGGTAACGGGTTGATTCGTTCGGCGGTCAAGGCCGTCGTGCTCGCCCGGGGCGGTCGCGTGTTCGTCTGCGCTGACAAGTGGTGGCGATGATGAGCCGCCGTGACGCCGACCAGGGCGCGCTCGCATCGTGCGTCCTGGCGTCTTTCGCCGGTGCCACTGGCCACGGCTGGACGTGCCCCATCTGCGAACGCTGGTACCCCTCGCGGCCGCCGTCCTGCCCCGCGTGCGGGCACTGTGCAGGAGGCGGCTGAGGATGAGCAACCAGGCCCCGGGCGGGCCCATCCGCGTCCCGCGCTACATCCGCAACGTCCTGCGCGGCTTCGACCGTTTCGTCAACGCCGTGATCTTCGGAGACGACGCCGAAACGATCAGCGGGCGACTCGGGCGGCTGGAGGTGCGCTACGGCGGGACGATCCCCTGGAGCCGACCCGTCTCGAAAGTCGTGGCATGGGCGCTCAACGGCATCGACCCGAATCACTGCCAGGATGCCGTCGAGCCCGAAGAGGGAGACGACGGGGTACTCGACCGACCGAGCGGCCCGCTGCCGCATGAAGACCCGCCGCCGCTTTATCGCGGGGGGAATGAAGGTGAACCCGAAGAGGAGGTATGACCATGCCCGCTGCCGTTCTCGCCGTTCTCGCGATCGCCGCCGCCTGGATCGACAACCCGCTGATCAAGCGGCTCTTCTGCAACCTCGCCCGGAAGACTCACACGACCATCGATGATTGGGTGGCCGGGGTGCTCTACGCCGACTACCAGCCGCCGCCCCCGGAGGCCCCGCAGACGATGGAGGAGGTGCAGGAGCGCATCGACGCGATGACCCCGGAGGAGAAGGCCGAGGCGCAGGAGCCGGTGCCGCTCGACGTCATGCCCTGGATGAAGACCGGCACGGACAGCGAGTAACGCCACGCCTGCCGCCCCGGTCGCTTGGGCAGGGCCGGGGCGGGTCTATGCGGCGTGCTGCACATTGCGGTATCGCCGCATCTGGATAATCACTGGTTAGGTTCCTAAAGGAAGATCACAACCTTCCTCACCCGTTTGTTCGTCCGCCGGATCGGGAAATTGCTCCTCGGGATATTCCTGTTCCTGCTCAGGTTCCGGTTCCCGTCGTCGCGGCATGAATCGGCCCGCAGCAGCGTCCGAAGAAAGCCCATCGTCCTCGTAGTCCTGGCATTGGTCGCGATCTACGTTGTCGGGGTTCCCGCCACGCCGCCATACCTCATAGCAGGTGTCACCGAAATACCGATCATCTCTTGGCATCGCCGTCTCCTTTCACCGTCGAAACAGAACCTAACCCAGCAGTGAACCGGACCTTCGGCCGGTTACCGCACTGTTAGGCTGCAAAAGAAAATCAACTAGCCTCTTTCCCCTCCTCGTTAAAAACACGCAGGCCCAATCTCCTCAACTTCATCGAAGTACACCTTCGTGTGGTCCTGCCGCTCGTCTGGCGGGCGGAAAGACCGGCGGCGGTCTTCTAGCGGCTTGTCCGTCCTGATCCACGCCGAATCTCCGCGCGAGCAGACGCGCACGACGACTCCGGTGATCCCGTTCATGTCGGGGAACGAGCCGTGGTTCGTGATTCGCAGACGCTGCCCGTCGCGAAATAACAGGCGGCGCCGCAGGGCCTCTGCTGCACGTGTCGTCATGCCATCGGCCCCGTCGTGGTTTGGCATTCTCCGACGCGCGCCTTCTTCAGCGGCACGGGAATGCGCGGCAAAAGAACTTTCGGCCCGGGGGACATCTTTTTCCAGTCGGGAATAAGAATGCCGTCGATCATCACCGGGAAGAGCACGGCGAGAACCACGCCAGAGTACCAAAGCGCCTTGTTGAGTAGCCCGCGATTGTACAAACAGTCAAGCCGGTCGCTCTGCCCCTTCCGCTGTTTCGCCCACTCCATGCCGTTCGCCATTGCCAGCGGCACGGACTCGGGCCTGACGAAAGTCCCGCAGTCAGTAAAGGTCATGTCGTCGCTCCCGGCTCCCCGGCGGGCAGCTCCGGCTTGTCCGTGATTTCCATGCTCAACCGGAACGGCTGATCGATGCGAATAAAGCCAGCCATCGCCGCCAGGTCCTCATCCGGTTTGAGCGTCACGCCGGGCGTTACGATCTTTTGGCCGTGCAGCAAGAGCACGATTGATGCGAGGCCGAGGACGAGGGTCTTCTGCTGCCCCAATGCGTCGGCAAGAAAGAGGTCGCTGGCGATGAGGTCCTCTATCCGCGCCTCCAGTTCGTGGCACTTGGGGCACTCAATCCCGTCGCCCACCGGAGCCGCACCAACCGGCTTGCAGGCCGGGCAGCGCCCGTCTGTCGTAGCGTCGCTGCAAGCATCGCGCCGGCCGTGCCGCTCGCGCGCGTGGTGGCACGAGTTGCAGTCGGCTCTGCCGGGATCGTACTTCGGACACGCTGCCATCTCTAACTCGACCCCGGGGTCAACTTCGCCTTCCCATTTGCTCATCGCGCGTTCCTTTCATTGCTGAGAACATCACCGAAGGACTCGGGAGCCTTTGCCGGCGCGTCGCGCTCCCACTCCTTCGCCATTGCCGAAACGTCATTAATAGCCATCTGCAATGACCACCAGACAGCTTCGAACCTCGCCACCACGTCGGCCTCCGTGTACTCGAACGGAAAAACCAAGTGTGTCTGTAGCCTGGCCGTGGGCAGAGCGCCAGTCTTGATGAACGCTCGCTTTGCCTCGCGGAGTTTGTAAAGCAGGTCTTTTGCCTGTTCGGTGCTTGTCATCGCGTCCTCCTCCTCGTGTCGCATGTGGTTGTCCCACGCCTCCGCGTATGCAGATTCCACGCGGTCTTCCCATCCTGCCTGCATTGATTCAAGTGTCATCAGCGCAGCTCGTCGTCGGTTTTCCAGTAACTCGGGTGCTCAAGATTCAGCGCGGCAAGTTCGGCTCTGGTCTTCTTTTCTGTTCCGGCCCCTACCGCGTCTTGGCACATGAAAATCCCCTGCCAACACGAAGCCTGATGGCAGGCGCTGCAAACGGTGATTTCCTGGGAAGCCGCTGCGCTCCTCGCGCAATCGTCGTTGCGGAATGCCTCTTCAATAATCGCCTTGAAGTCGAACAACGTGCACAGGTCGCGCCGGTCGATCTTCTCGGCCACCGCCCGGGCCTTCTTTGCCTCGTCGTCGGTCAACGTTGCGGCGTAGTCCCGAAAGACCTTTTCGCACTGAAGGGCAAGCTCGACAAAGGCTTTCTTGTGTTGGTTCTGGTAGTTGAAGCGGCTCATCCCGTTACCCCTCCCCCCGTTGTCAGTTGACTTCCTCCCGAGAATCTACTACGATACAAAACAAATTGCAAGCTATAAATAGCTTGACAAGAATCAAGAGCGCGATTATGGTATGTGCGTACACCAACGGAGGGGGACGGAAATGGCGAAGGAAAGAACGGTGCCGCTCGGGGTGGATATCCCCGAAGTGCTGCACAAGAGACTGCGGGCGCGGCGCGATACCACGGGGCTGACCATCAAGCGGATCGTGGCCGATGCTCTGCGCGCTGAACTGGACAAGCCGTACTACATGGACGCGCCGAACGGCGGCAAGGTCGCCTAATGTCCCCCGCCGACCTCGAACTCATCGCCCGCAGCGAAAACGCCAGCCGCGAACACGGCCTCTTCGTCCTCGGCGCGATCACCGCCGAGCGATACGACGCCTGGATTCGGGCAAACCTGCTGCCGCATCCCAAAGATGCCGACTACTGGCTGCGAAGCAATCGGATGGCGCAGTCATGAGCACAACCTGCACCAGATGCCAAGGAACCGGATTCCTGAATATCGAACAGGTGCCCGAACACGTAGCCTGCCAGGACACCGCCGAAATCCTCGCATGGCTTGTCGCGCACGCGGAAGAGATTGACGCTCAGGTCTGCGACTGCTGCGGCAACGGCGAGAGCTGGCACGGCGTTCTTGGCGAGCACTACAACGCGGAAGACCCGCGCGGCAAGCACGGCCCATACGCCTACAACGGCGGTCTGTGTGAGTGCCACTGATGACCACCCTGTACCGGGACCGCCCGTCGCCCGGAACCAGCCACGATGACCAGCGCAGCGAATCGAGAGCGCAAGCGGGGGTCGGGGCAGGCGGAGCTATCCAGCTCGATCTGTACGGAAACCCCGTGAAGATCACATCGCGCCACGCGACGAAAGCCAAGGGCTACGCAGCGGCTCCCGGCAGCGGCCCGAAGGGAGAAACGTGTGGAACGTGCGGCCACCACTACGTCAGAAAAATGAGCAACCTCTACCACAAGTGCGAACTGACCAAGGGGTCCGGCTGCCGGGCGAGTGATGTGCTCGTCAAGTCGCCGGCCTGCTGGAGATGGACACCACGCCCGCAGAAAGACGGGATTACCAATGAGCGGCCCCAAGCCCACCCCCTCGCCCCAGAGCGCGAACGACGCTCGCCCGGAGATCGCGTGACGGGGCGGGAGGTGGGTGAACAGATGAACAGGGAGGCGAGATGAACATTGACGCCGCACGACTAAGGGAGGTTCTCGAATACAGCGAAGATACGGGAGTGTTCACGTGGAAGCTGGCTCATGCGCGGCACCGGAGGCCAGGAGCAGTTGCCGGGTGTTCAAGAAAAGACGGGAGGAGGTTGATCCAACTCTTCGGCAGGAGATATTTATCCTCGCGGCTTGCGTGGATCTACGTTCACGGAACGCCTCCCCAGGGGGAAGTGGACCACGCGAACAGGGACAAGTCTGACGACCGCATGTGCAACCTCAGGGTTGCGACGCGCTCCGAGAACTGCCGAAACATGAAGTCAGCGAATGCTTCGGGGTTTCGCGGCGTCTGTTTAGTTGCTGGTCAAGCGAGATGGCGCGCAAAGATCCGCGTCAACGGGTCCATGAAACACCTTGGGTGCTTCGATTCTCCAGAGAAGGCAAGCGAGGCGTATCGATCTGCGGCAGCAATCTACCACGGGGAGTTCGCCTGCTTTGATAGTGGCAAAAAAGAAGGGGGCCGGAGCGGCTGCAGCCACTCCGGCCATCACGACAACAACCAGACGCCGGGAATATAGCACCGGCAGGGAGGGAGTGCAAATGGATGCGAGCAAGGAGCAAGTCTACGACGCCGAGATTGAGCCGTTGATGGCAAAAATCCTCGATATCTGCCAAGTCGCTGGCATCGGCATGTTGGCCGACTTCGAGATCCAGAGCCCCGACGATGAAGGGCTGCGGTGCACGTCGGCTCTCCCCGACGAGACCGGGAAGAATTCGGAGAGACACAGGCGGGCGATTGCGATCCTCATGCCGCCGCGCCCGAAGCCGCTGATGCTGACGACGACGCACGCTGACGGTAGCGTGACGATGACGGCGGTGTTGCCGTGACCCGCCGCAACAACAGCCTCACCCACTCCGAAAGCTCCCGCCTCTACCGCTGGCTCGACGGCTCCCGCGTGTGGGCTTCGACCGCTACGGCCAAGAAGTGCGCCGAGCTGGCGACGACGGAACTGAAGTTCACGGTCACGGTGGCGAACGTGCTGTCCGTCAAGAAGGCGCTGAACATCGTCAAGCCGGCGCCGGTCAAGGCTGCCGGGGAGTGCCGGTGCCGGGATTTGGCTGCGGCCCTGTTTGCTTACATCGGCTCAGACCCTGAAGTTGTTTGCGATCGACAGACTCTTCTGGCTGCCCTCTATGACATCGCCGGCAAGCGCCAGCCCGCCCCCAAGCCCGCCGCGCAGGAGCCGCTCGCGTTCCCGCCCCGCAACGTGAGCGCGGAGTGTGCGGGATGAGCGAAATCAACGTGTCCGCAACCGTGGACGTAGGCAAGAACGCAACGGCCCTGCTGGAGCGCCTTGCCTCGCAGATCGGCGTGACCGTCGAGAAGGTCTGGCCGTGGCTGGTGAAGCAGCAGGTTGTCGAGGCGTGGGGTGGCGTTGTGACTATCGCCCTAGTGTTGGTGGTAGGGGCCGCGCTGTTTGTGGGTGGCTGGCGGGCCGGCAAGCGGGCTGAGCGCGGCGAAGACGCATGGATCGGATTTTGTATCGCCGGCTGCGTTGTCGGGGCCATTGGTTTTTTCGTGGCGTGTCGCGCCGGTGCCCTCCTCTTTGCCGCAATTGTCAACCCAGAGTACGCGGCGCTGCGTGAGCTGATGCAGATGGTGAAGCCATGACCACCGTCAACGCCCGCTTCCGCCTCCCCGAGATGCCGCGCCGCTGGTCCCGCCCGCTGTCCCTGCTGACCTGCCGCCGCGTCCTCGTGGGCCTCGGCGTCCTCGTCGCGCTGGTGATCGCCGTGCAGATCGAGCGCGGACGCAACCACGAGTACCAGCGGATGGCGATCGAGAACAAGGCGCTGTCGCTGGAGATCGGCACCTTGCGGCGGGATGGCGAGACGGTGACGCCGCCGAGCGCGCCGGGCGGAATGTACTACCTCGGCAGCCTCGGGGCGTTTGATTTGTTCGCGCGACCGAAGGCGGGAAGGGTGGCGGGGCGATGAGCGCGCCGCACGAAGTCTACGTCAATCACGACCCGGATGAGTACCCGTGGGACGCCGGGATGGAGCCCGAACCGGGCACAGTCCGCTACCTCCGCGCCGATCTGACGTGCGGGGAGTGCCTGTTCTCGGACAACCCGGCGTCGTGGTGCATTAAGCGCGGGATACCGGTGCGCACCGACTCTCCCGCCTGCATGGCTATCAGGCCGAGGCCAGCCCGATGACCACCGCCGAGCAGATCGCCGCCGCCCGCGTCGCGCTGCTGTCACTGTCGAACATCGTGCGCCACATCGCCCTGCACGGCGACCGCCTTAACCGCGACGAGGCCGACATGGCGCTGCTGCGGCTGCACGAGGTGGGGCGGGCGTTGGGGCGGATGGAGGGGGTTGAGAACGGGGCTGCTGGAAACAAGGAGGGGTTGTGAAGAAGAAAGTCCTCGAAGACATTTCGCTGGAGTGCGACTACCCCGGCTATGTTGGCCGCTACGAGCGCACGATGGAGGGCCGCGCTAGGGCATTGGAAGAGTGGGCGCACGAGCTTGTTCAGTTCATCCGCGACCACCGATCCCGAGATGACATCAGCCTGAGCGTCAAGCGCATTTACGAAGAGCAGTGCGGCTTTTGTGGCTGCGAATGGGAATCGGCGCTTGACGACGAAGGGTGTCCGGTCTGCTGTGATGCCGCAATGAAAGAGTGGGAGACAACAAAGACCGAGGCTGGAGCGGTTGCGTCAAACACCGCTTGACAACTCTGCTAGCTGCTGTACTGTAGTGCTACGGTTGGGAGGCCGTGAGGAAATGAACAATCAATCGAATGTGCTGGCCGAGGCGGTTTGCGGCGCAATGCTGCGGAATCTCCCACGCCGGAGCCAGCGCAATTTCATGGGGAGGAAGTCATGAGTGAAGATCGTTTCAGCCTGACACAGAAACCACCGGGAACCAAGCCGTTGCCGCGCCTCGTCATTTACGGGGAGCCTGGCGTCGGCAAGTCCACGTTCGGGGCCGCCGCTCCGGGAGCAATCGTGGTCCCGACCGAGGATGGCACGCTCGGGCTCTCCGTAGCGCGCATTCCGAACGAAGGGAAGTGCGAGTCGTGGGGAGAACTCATGTTTGCGCTCAAGGCACTGCGGGACCGTGAGCACGCTCACAAGTGGGTGATCCTCGACACGTTCAACAACGCCGAACACCTCTGTGCGGCCATGGTGTGTGAACGCGACTTCTCCGGTGTGTGGAACAGCGCGAAGGGGAAAGAGGGCTACAACGCCTACGGCAAGGGCGACAAGGCGACCGCCGAGGAATTCCGCGAACTGCTGAACCTGCTCGACGTTCTCCAGCAGAAGAAAAACATGGGCGTGATCCTCCTCGGGCACATCGGCTTGCACAAGCAGGGCAACGCGATGGGCTCAGACTTTCAGAAATTCGGCGGGGACTGCGGGAAAGCAACGTGGAACATCATCTGCGGATGGGCCGATCAGGTCGCGCATGCTGGCCGCGAGATGCGCGTCAGCGCAAAAGAGGGCGAAAAGGCAAAGGCATCAGCTATCGGAAGCGAGCGCTGGTTGACCTTTGAGGGCGGGCCGGCGCGTGATGCGAAGTCCCGCGCCGGGTACGAGATGCCCGAAAAAATCCTCCTGTCGTGGGACGAGTACGCCGCGCATCTTGGCGGGGAGGGCCGCTGCGCCGAACTGATTGAGCAGGCGCTCGGGCTGATCGCTGCCGCCGCTCCGTCGCCCCGTGGCGTGATCGAGAAGACGCTCGGCGGTCCCGCTACCGCCGAAAACCTGGGCAAGCTGGCGAAGAACCGGCTTGAAAACCTTATCGGCTACCTGATGGCTGCCGAAGAAAAGGAGAAAGCGTGATGCGCTATGACCCGACCACCAAGCAGGACCGCCCGAAGATGACCCCCGGCACCTATTCGTTCGTGATCGACGCGGCGAGCGAGTTCGTGAGCAAGAACGGCAACGACGGGCTAAAGCTCGAACTCTCCGTCGCCGCGCACCCCGACCGGGACATCCGCGTGTTCGACAACCTGATGTACATGCCGTCGTGGCTGTTCAAGGTCGAACACCTGCTAACCGGCATCGGGCTCGATTTCCTCAGCCCGCCGCCCGTCGAGGAGCTTGTTGGTAAGCGCGGCTCGGCGGAATTCGTGATCGACAAGGAGAGCGGGTTTCTCAAGGTTAAGGACTACGTTCCGGGCGACCGCGACCCCGGGCTGGCCGGCAAGAACGAGGCCCCTTTCTAGGGCAGCACCATGGAGACCACATCCGAACACGGCAACCCTGCTGCCATTCCGTTCGCCCGTCATGCCGAGCTTCAGCGATGGGGCTCGTTCTTCGAGTCCGAAGCCGCCGAGATTCAAGCCATAGCCGACGAGGACCGCAACGCCTGCGCGCTGATGGAGGCGCAGGACATGGCCGCCGAGGGCCTGTCTGACGATGATTACGACGACCTCCGCGAAGACCGCCGCTACCGCGAGGCGCACCCGTGGCAGCCGTCCGAGGAGGCCAAGCAGATCGCGTGGGACGCCATGCAGCGGGCAATGGCTGCCGCAGGGATCGGCTGATGGACGTTCGTGGCATTGTTGCGGGGTACCTCAAGGCCAACGGATTCGACGGGCTTGTCAACATCGAAAACGACGGGTGCGGCTGTTGCTTCCCCGACCTTGAGCCGTGCGGTCAGATGGAGTTGGATTGCCAGCCGGCCTACAAGCATCCGTGCAAGCGCAAAAACTGCCCCGGGTGCAAAGCCGAGTGCGAGCGCCCGCTCGACGTCAGCGAAATGTGGCTGATGAAGACGGCGAAACGGGAGGAGGGGTGATGGACTGGCCCTCAATCCCCGACATCGACGCCGCCGGCCCGGACGTCTTGCGGCACTGGTGGCGCGTGCTGCCGGTTGCCGAGACGCCGGAGCAGGAAGCGGTGATTGAGCGGCTGTGCGCCAGGGCCGAGGGCATGGGGCTCGTTGGCGTGGGCGGGAAGACGGGAGGGGTGCTGCTGTGAGCGCGCCCGATGAGCTTGATTGCCTGCACAACAGCGCGCTCAAGTGTCCGCACTGCGGCCACGATCTCGATGACTCGTGGGAATATTTTGACAGCGGCGCAGAGGAATGCCTTGGCATTGAGTGCGAGGAATGCGGCGGGGTGTTCGATGCGTCCGTAACCGTGACTTGCACATATTCGACACGGAAAGAGGAGGACGCCGCATGAGCCGCGCTCGCGACCTGACCCACAAGGCCCGCACCGCCCCGGCCTTCAACCCACCGCGCCGGCGCTCCTCGCCGGCTTTCTCCTCGCCCGTCTGCCTGGTGCTGCCGCCGGCCCGTTGCTCGCGCTGTGGGACGATGCGGGCGTCCGGGGAGCTGGTGCAGGAGCGGGCGGCGCTGGTGTGCAAAGGAGGATGCCGATGAGCACGCAGATCGCCGGGCTGGAGGAACAGTGCTACAGCCTGGAGCAAGGCAAGCGCAACGCCACGGCGAATCTTGCGGGGATGCAAACCAAACTCGCCGCCGCCAACGCCGCACGGGAGAGCGCCGAGGCCCACGAGCGCATTGCCACGGTACGGTGCCAAGAGTTGAACGCCGAGAACGCCAAGCTGCGGGAGGAGCGGGAGACGATTTTACAACAACGAGATGCGTCCGTTGACAGCCACAAGAGGACGCTGGCTATTAACGAAATGCACCGCGTCGAGAAGGAGCGGCTTGCGCTGCTCTTGGAAGAGGTCCGCGCCGACGAGAAGGCTCTCCGCGCCGAGATCACCCGCCTCTCGGGCACGACGCGCTCGTGCTTTACCTGCCGGTGGTGCGCCGAGGACAACTGCACCAACAGCGCCACGGAAGAAATCGCTTGTGGCGAACCGGACTACGCGCTGTGGGAAGACCGTGGTCGCTGCGCCGGGTGCGAGGGCAAGGCGCGGGAGATCGAGCGGCTGAAGGAAGACCATGGGCGGGCCTGCGAAAGCATCGCGAAGATGCACGGGGCATTCTTCGGCTTCGGCAACGGCCCGAAGCGCGGCGTGATCGAGGATATGGAGGACAAGGCTGCGGAGATCGAGCGGCTCTCGGCGCTCTACGCGAACGTCGCGGGATCGTACGGCGTTCTCAGTACTAAGTGCTCCGCGCAGGATGATGAGATCGCCCGCCTTCAGGCCAAGATCGCCGCCGGTTGCGGCTGCTGCCATGTGGACGAGGCCAACGCCGCCGACGAGCGGTATCGGGAGCGGCTGGACGCGATGGTGGCGCAGGCAAGTCTGTGGCCGGTCGAGGAGAGCCTGCCTTGGTGCGATACGATCATCGGCAGGGCAACACAGCTTCTCGCCGCCATCGACGCGCACATGGCCGCTCGGGCGGCGAAGCGGGAGGAGGGGTGATGCCAGCGCGAATCTTCGGCGGCATGTCCTGGCCGATCCCGAGCAATGAATTGGAGTGGCGGCTGCGTTACGGCAATCCTGCCCGTACCGACATGCTCGCGGCGGCTGAGATTGTCGCGGCGTATCAGGTACTCATTGCCGCGCCCCGTACCCGCTCAGATCATCCCCGGTCATCGCGCTCTGATACCCCGTCCTCGGCTGCGCTGCCGCCCGGCAAGCATCACACTCGCCGGCTGTCCTCATGACGCAGAGGCGCGGCTTCCCGAGCGTCGTCAGCCCAAACGCGCACGGCTCGCGCCTGACGGCCGTATTGCCCTTGCGACCCCTGACGCTACCCCTCGGGTGCGGCGAGGCCATCCGTGCGATCCTTGCCGCCCTCCTGGCCTCGTGCGCGGCCTTCACGACGGTGACGATCTCCTCCGGCCACATGCGGCGGCAGTACGGCGTCTTGCTGCCGGGCTTGCAGGCGCGGACCATTGGTCCACACACACATACCGCCGAGTATCGGGAACCCCTCGCACTCCCCGCACCGCACCCCGTCCTCGTGCGGCGTGATCTTCACGGCGATCATCATTTCGCAGCCTCCTCTTTGGCGATCATGGCGTCGATGATGGCGACTGTCGTTTCGAGCGCGGCGAAAGCCCCGTCAGCCCGCATCTGTCCAGCCTTCCCGTTGAGTCCGAGAACCAACCCCGCGATCACGTCGCGCTGATGATCGACCTCTCCCCTCACCATCCGCAGCGCCGCAAGCGTGGCGTCATCGCGCTCGGCGGTCATGGCGACGAGTTCGTGTTCGAGGTCCGCAATTTCTTTGTTCCGCCTGAAGATCACGGCTCCGTCATAGCCGCAGTGTTTGCACGGCTCGCTCATTCCCCGCCCTCCCGCTTCGCCATATCGGCCAGTCTCTTGCAGTTGTCCCCCTGCCGCAGTTCCCGCACGACGTACTCCCGCTTGGTACGCGGCGCGGCGGGCGCATCCGGGCGCGGCGGGAAGTTGACTCGCGTGGGCTCTTGGTGGTAAGGTGGGGGTGCGATGGGCAGGCTTTTTGATTCGGCTCTCTCTTTGGTTGACGCCCCGGTCTGCCCGTCGCAAGTCATTCTAGGGATAGACCAAGGCGAGAGTCGAGTCAAGGAGCCTGTCCATTGCATCGCGGTTTCGTAAAGTCCTGGCGCCGGGAAGAGGAGTCGGCAATCAGCCGCACCCACCCCTTGTGCTACCGCCTATGGAAGCACATCCTGCACCGCACCAACTACAGCACGCGGCTCATGAGCACCCGCAACGGATTCGGCGTATACGTCGCCCCTGGGTGCCTCGTGACGAGCATGGATGCGCTAGCCGAAGGGGTCGCATGGGACGAAAGAGGCGTCGAAAAGAGGCCGAATCGGAAGACTGTCATGGTGTATTTGCAGCTCATGCAAGACATGGAAATGATTAAGTATGAAAGTAACAGGTTCGGCACTATGATTTTCGTAATGAATTGGAAGGCTTATCAAGGCCACGATGACGCCAAAGTAACAGACTGCATACAACCCACGGGACAACCAACTGGACAACCAAAGCAACACCAACTGGACACTACTAAAGAAGTACAAGAAGGAGAAGAAGGGAAAGAAAAGAAGAGAACTAAAAAACCTGTGTCCGAAGTCAAGCCTTCGGACGCCGCCTTTGGGCTTTCGGAGTTCTTCCTCGGTGAGCTGCAGGCCAGGTATCCGAACTTGAAGACCCCGAACATGGCGGCATGGGCGAAGGACTGCGACCGGCTCCTGAGGATTGACAAGCGCGACCCGAAGGACGCGGAGGAGGTGATCCGGTGGATGGCCGGAGACTTCTGGGGGACTGTGATCCTCTCGCCGGCAAAGCTGCGGGAGAAGTGGGATCAGATCCAGGCGAAGCGCGCCGGGGTGAAACCCGGAGGCGGCTGCTCGGAGGCGCAAAAGCACAAGTATGATTTTCTAGAGGAGACAGCATGACCGTTGCAAATTGCCAGTATTGCGGGGTGGCCGTTGAAGTTAGCGACGTTGACAACGAAAATGATTTTTCTGGATTTTTGCAGCGGTTGAAAATCAAGTCTGCTGCCTGCCAGTCTTGCGGCGAAAAGAATGAAGGCCGGTTGGCTGACGAGCGGGCGCGCATGGCAGAAGAAGACAAGCGGCGGCGCGAAGAGTTTGAAGAGTTTGAGCGCCAGAAAATACCCCGTGCTATTTCTGGCGTCGTCGGCAGGAAGTACCTGGAATGCACGCTGGACACGTTCAGGGCCGCAAGCCAAGGACAGCGCGACGCTCTGGCGGCCGCGAAAGAATTCAGCTCCTCACCGTCAGGGTTTCTCTTCCTGCATGGCAAGCCTGGTGTTGGAAAAACTCACCTCGCCGTCGGGATCTTTCGCGATCATGCAAAAACTCTTCGGAGCAGGTATCGAGAAGGGATGCCAGAACGCGATCGGGATTATTTTTCAGAGGCGGACTTCTGGACAGTTCCTGAGTTACTGCTGCATCTTCGTTCCCAGATCGGCAACGATGTCGGCGAAGAGGAGGCCATCGCGCCGCTACTGAAAAGCAAGCTCCTGATCCTCGATGACCTCGGCGCCGAGAAGATGACCGATTGGGTGCGCCAGGCGTTCTACGTTGTCATCAGCCGGCGCGAGCGCGACGAACTGCCGACCGTCATCACGTCGAATCTGAGCCTGGGCGAGATCGAGGCCCGAATCGGGGACGAGCGCATCACCAGCCGGATCGGCGGGGCGGCCAAGATCATCCGCATGGACGGGCAGGATGGACGGCTGGCGAGCAGGAAGACCGCGAAGAGCGAAGGAGGCGGCCGGTGAGCCGCAAAGACGCCGACCAGGGCACCCCGCCAAAGGGCCGCTGCGCGCACGGCTGGCGACTACGGGCGCATTGCGCGTTCTGCACCGGAGAGAGGCCGCTACAAAGCGACTCCCTGCCGCTCCCGTGCATCTTCTGCAAGCGCCCGACGACGGTCATGGGCGGGCTCAAGCATTGGGTGGCCTGCACTAATCGGCGATGTGTTGCCGACTCGCCGCTGCGGAAGACACGCCGCGAGGCTATTCAGGCGCACAATGCGATGCGGAGGAGGGTGAACGGTGGATAGAGATTGGCTGACTTCCTTGAAGCCAGGGGATAGTGTTCTTGTGCGTTCTGACAGGACGTACAGCCTCGCCAAGGTTGAACGCATCCTGAAACTTCATGTCGTCGTGGGCGGCACGAAGTACACGAAGCCATGGGGGCACCGTGTCGGGGGCGGGCCGTGGGACACGGCTGCTATTGTCGAACCGACTCCCGAGAGGGTTGAAAAGATGCGGCTCTCTCGGCTTGTTTCCAAAGCAAGCGCCTTGCGGAACAGGCTGGAGATTCCAAACACCACTCAAGAAATCGAGGCGTTCATCGCGGCGGTTGAACCATGGGCGAAGAAGCCATGAGGTGCGGTAATGGGTAAGCGCCTGCCCACGACACCGCGCAGCCAAGTGCGGCGAGCCGTCGCCATGATCTTCACCCGCAGCCGGGAGCGCGGAGCGGCCCTCAAGCGCACCAAGAATTGCTGCGAGTCCTGTGGGGCTAAGTTCAGGGAAAAGGACACCTGCAACGGCCCCAAGCTCAAAGCCGAGGTTCACCACCTTGACGGCGGGCACATCGACGAGATCGTTGACGAGATATTCAGATGGCTGCTGTGCCATCCGGATAGGCTGCGGCCGGTGTGCGTGCCGTGCCATGAGATCATCGACGGGAGGAGAAAGTGACCAGCAACGAGACGCTCCCCGAAGGCCCGCGAGTCGAAGTGTTGCGCGAATCATGCTCATGCAATTTCTGCAACAAAGCCTTCGCGCACTACTCGGTGTCCGGAAAGTCTGTAGCGGTGCGGCTGTGCCTGACCTGCGCCGTGGAACTGCGCGAGGCGCTGAGAAGAGGAAGGGGATAGGCCAATGGCAACCACCACCGAAGCCCTAGCCGCAGCCATCCATCGCTTCTGCTGCGCCTGCAACGGCTCCACCGCCAAGAGCTTCCCCGAGGATGACTGCGAGTCAAGGGACTGCCACCTCTTCCTGTATAGGCCGGGAGTGGCACCAAAGAAGACGCAACGAAAAACGCTATGAGTGCCGCTATGCCATCTAGAATCGCATATCAGGCTCCGGTGAATAGGTAGATAGCGGGTCATGAGGAATAACGCAGGGAAGGGGGCGTGGAGTGGGCATTTTGATTGAAGGTATCGAGGCGTGGCTATCAGGAGCGTGCTTCATGACCGCCCTGTTGTGCTACATCAGGGACAGGGACAACCCAACCATCGGGTTCGTGCTATCAGCAGCAAGCGCAGGCTTGTGGCTGTGGTGGAGGCTGAGATGAGCGTGGTCATCACCAACACCAGGCACATCGGCGGCGACTATTACGAGTACGCCGTGCGGATCAACAACGGCCCCGCGCTGGCGATGTTCGAGCATAAGCGAGCGGACGGGCTGGCCGTGTGTCTGATGACGGCAGCGGAGGCGGTAGCGATGCAGAGGCGCGATAAGCCTAGCGGAGGAGTGGAGTGATGGCAAATGAGGAAAGGCCGCTACACCCAACGGTGCAGCAGGCGATAGACGCCGGGGCGAAGACCACCTTCGAGGACGCTGCCGCTCTGAGCGAGAGGCCCTATAGGTCAGAAGAGTGGTTAGCCGCACAGCTCGTTGCTGAGAACGAGCGCCGGGCAAGCCTCCCGCTTCAGGGCCGCGTCTGCCCGTTCTTGCCGTTGGAGCCAAGGGAATTTACTGTATGCCCGAAAGGTGTAAAGAAAACCAACAGGCCAGTCCGCAAAGGAAGGCCGAGGGAAGACTCCAGCACCGTCCCCGCTGGCGTTCAGGAGCTTTTGGCGCTGATGCTGGACAATATCAGGAAATGTATACCGATTTCAACGTGTTGCGCTGCAATAGGGCTTGAGCATAGCGTGTGGCAAGGGTACATGGCTCGTTATCCAGCCCTCTTGCTCGCCATCAAAAGAGAGCGCGCTCTACGCCTGATCGAGCTTCAAGAGATCGTGGAGGCCGGCGGGCAGGGCTGGCAGGCGAGCGCCAGGACCCTTGAGAGCCTGGACGGCGAGAACTGGAACAAGTCCGCATCAGCGGCCAAGCCAGCCACCAAAACCCCGCTCTCGGGTGCTGTCAAGGGCAAGTGGCGGGGAGGCGGGAAGTAGCACGATTGGCATACGATACAGGCCGTCTCGGGTGAAAACGCCTGTTTCGGCCTGTGCATAATGCGTAACACGATGTAGAGTGCCGTAAGTGCATGAAATTCCTAATATCGCGTTTCATAATTACTTTACACAATGGATATTATCAGACGTAGTAAGGAGAGAATTCACAAGCGGTAGCACGATTGCAGAAAGCCATCGGACATGGCAACCTCCCCACGGCATGGCTGCCAGGCAGCTAGCGACAGGCCAGCGCAGGGCATCAGCGGCCTACAGCGTGGCGCTGGATCGCAGCGCAGAGGGCAAGGGCATGGGGTGGGTGTGGTAGCTGCGGGAGGCCGTGGGCTGACCCACCCCCTGCCGTGGTCGCCTCGGCCCCTACCCCGTAAGCATGGATAGGGGCGCTTTCATATCCGCGCCCTTGACTAAAGACACCTATCGTCATATACTATGCGTATGGCTATGGAGAAGTTCCGCTGCCTGCGCTGTTCTCACTCTTGGTATCCGCGCACGCCGCTGAAGCCGAAGGTATGTCCGCGCTGTAAATCTGCCTATTGGGATACGCCGCCGAGAGCGGTGAAGGCGAAAGCATGAGCGTCAAGGGCGACATACGCGAAGCCCTGGCCCGCCATGCCGTGCGTCCCTCCCCTGTATCCGCCGTGCGTGGCGATGTCAAGGACGCGATCCTGGGCACCCTGGATTCAGGGCCGGTGTTTCTGAGTGATTTGCACGATGCGTGTCGCGGAAGCCAACGGTTTATCGTGACGCTGAAACGGATGATTTCTGACGGGGAAGTTTCGGTAACTGGCAGCGGCAGGCAAAAGCGCGTATATGCCCGTCTGGCAAGACATGCACTACCGTTTCGGTAGTTGTTAAAAAGCAAGTCGCCGTGCCGACTTGAGTTAAGTCTTTTTAACGGCTTATACTGAAGAATGGAGGAAAATGTTACGCATGAGCAGAGAAAATGGTTTCATGGGGTATGCCTGTGACGATTGCCCGTGCATGGGAGAGGACGGGTGTAATCTTGGGTATATGCAGACGCTGGCCTACAGAACGGACAGGGCAACGCCAACGAACGCCTCCCGGCCAGGCGATTGCCGCCTGAAGCATGTCAAGAGTACCGAATTGACCATCAGGCCGCTTGCGGTCATGCTTTACCCCTACGAGCCGGAAGACCGCATTGTGGCGCGGGGAGACTAGCCGTGCCCTCCGGTGCTTGTGTCGGCTGTCTTTGGTGGGCTGGCTGGCGTGATGAGTGCATCCTCGCCAAGTAGGGTGCTGATCCGCCGCAACTCTGACGGCCTCTTGCGGTTGATTCGCCGCGACGAAGAGTGGAGTGATGACGACCTAGGCAGTTCTAATTTTGTATGGCGCGAAGGAAACTGGTCGTGCGACTGCAACCGACACCTGATTTTCGAGCGGGCGGCGGGGATCGAGCCTGAAGAGGATTTTCCTTGTGGCGATCAGGTCGGGTATACGGTGCTATTCGCTCTTCACAGTGACCTGACGCTAAGTATTCTTGAGGGCGATGAAGCAGAATGCCGCAGAATATTCAACGGATTTCCGCTTGCCTACCCCCCTAGCTCCTGCACCCCGTAATTCATAGCCGCCCGCCGCTCGTTCATCCGCTCGACGCTATCGCGGATAGCCTGGTCGCGCTCGGACAGAGTAGACGGCGGCTCCGCATCGCCTGCTACGGACTCCATGCCGGCCAGCGCGCAAGCCCCGGCACGGGATATGATGCAGTCGTCATGCTGCCCCGGCCCGACCTGTGCCTTGCCAAGCGGCCCCCGGTGGAAGAAGTTGCCCATCTCCTCTAGGCAGTCACGGTCAACGACCTTCTCCGTGCCGCGCCGGTAGCCGTCCTGTAGCTTCCCGAGCATGAGCTTGCGGGTTCCGCGTGCACCGCCCGTGGTCAGCCATCCAATGCGGTCAGATACGACGCCCGTCTGTAGGTCGCGCTGCTGGTACAGACGCAGGTAGCCCCGAGAGCGCAGGACATCGTTGGTCAGGATACCCATGTTATTCGCCTCAACGGCCAGCAGTGCCGGGGCTCCGTCTGCGTCCTGTCCGGTGTGGCTGTACCACTCCCCGACCGCCTGAAGCACGTCTGCAAGCTCGCCGGGGTCCATCTTGCCGCGCACGCGGGCCACTTCGTGACGCGGAGAGCGGCCGACCGGGACAACGTAGGCGTTGCAGAAGTCGCCATCTTCGAGGCCCTCGGCAACGTCGGAAAACATGACGTACCGGGTATTGGGCTTGGGGGCCTCCCAGACACGAAGGTATCCGTTGGCCGCTGGCACGAACTTGCCGGCCTCGATGTACCCGTCCTGAAACGGCGGCAGGCCGTCGCTGATGTCTGTTGCGATCCGCTCTTGGTCGAAGAACGGGCGCCCGCTGGCGAGAAACGCCTCCGTGCTGTTGCGCGGGTAGACTTCCATCATGTACTCGCGACCGTGCTTCTCGGTCATGGAGTCATACCACGCTTGATCGCGGGACGGGTCAGCGGACCACGGCAGGAAGATCGGCGTGAAATTGCTCTTCTTTTGCTCGGCAAGGTGGTAGCCGCGCTCAAAGTCGTTGCCCATGCCGTTGCCGGTGGAGACGCGCCATAGCCAGCCCTTGCGCTTCTCCATGCCAGGGAGGGCCGAGTCGATGATCTTCTTCCCGTACAACTGATAGGCGTCTTCATCCACCAGCAGGCCGGAGGGCGTGCGCCCGCGCCCTGCGTTGATCGTACTCGCCTGTGCTTCGATGACGGAGCCGGTATGCGCGAACTTGATTGTCGTGGTGTTGCAGATTTCAAGCTCCGGTTGGCACCATTCGGGCAGGTTGGCAATCATCGCCTTGAGACGGTCGATAGACTTCTTCGCCTCTTTCTCGTTGAGTGAGACAATCAGGAACTCTTGCTCTAGCCAGAACAGGGCGCGGAAGAGCATGAAGGCCAGAATGACGAACGTAGCCCCGACTTGGCGGGCTTTCAGCCAGATTATGAGCCGCTCGACG
Source organism: Hyphomicrobium sp. (assembly GCA_041659545.1). Classification (GTDB taxonomy): domain Bacteria; phylum Pseudomonadota; class Alphaproteobacteria; order Rhizobiales; family Hyphomicrobiaceae; genus Hyphomicrobium_A. The sequence continues at coordinate 6,904 of JBAZYB010000007.1, read as the reverse complement.
GCAATGATGCAGGCGGCCCGCTCCTGCTCCGGCCAGAGCTTGAATGGAACAGCGAACATTGACGACTCGGTATCGCCCGCCGGGATACGGACGCATTCCTTGCAAAACGCGATGAATCCAGCGGGCCCGGGCTTGGTGTACTGATTAACTTTCTTGCGGGCTAAAACGTCGAGGTTCTCAGCCATGCGGGGCATTATACCACATGGCGTTACCTTTAGTAACATTTATCTTGACATCTGCGTTACTTTAGGTAACACTCCGCGACAAGTGATAACGGCGCTGGTAGTTGCGGTGGTTCTTTGGAATGCCGCCCTGACGGCAACCGGGGTCATTTTCTATCGCCGTAATTCCCGCCAACACGCCATGTTCGCCGCGATCCAGACGCCAGCCGAGATGTATGAGGCACGCTTCGCCCCGCCTGATCTTGAGTCTACGGAGACGGCAGCGCCCTATCCGATTGTTGACACCGTGGGCGCGTGGGCGATTGAACAGCGGGCGATGGGCATTGAGCCGGATGCCGATGAGATTGCGAGTCAGCGGCAAATGCGGTTAGTGGCGGGGCTATAAATGGGGCGGACTGAGCTTTCCCCAGAAGAAGAGGCGCGATTCAGGAAGTTCTATGCGTCTGCTGCTGCTGCCAACGGTCTTGACGCCGACCCAGACTCACCGCTCCACAAATACGATTATCGAGGCGCGTGGCTGCACGGGCATGGCCCGACCGGGGAACCAGGCAAGCAGCACTGGCCGAGCCAATTTAAGGACGATGACCACCCGAATCGTTTTGTCAGAGATTCAAGCGTAGCCGGCGGGATGCTTGATACTAAGCGCGACAAGCCGGTTAGCCGAAATCGCCAACCTCAGATTGATGTCGATAAATACCGTGCCGCTTTAGAAGAAAGATACCGGCGATGAGCGTCATCAACAAAATCAAAGAGATGGTTGGCGCGAAGACCCCGCCTGAGTCCAATGCTGCCGAGTCCAAGAAGCGCATTGCCGACCTGTGGGGCAAGGACGCCGAAGCCCGCAAGCCGCTGGAGCAGAATTGGCAGCTACACGTTTCGATGGTCATGGGCAACCAGTGGGCCGGCTGGAATGGTATGCGCGTTGTCCCGCTTGTCGCCCCCTCGTGGCGGGTGCAGTCGGTCAACAACAAGCTGTTCGTCCATACCCGCGCCAAGATGACGCAGATGCTTCAGGACACCGCCCCGCAGTTCTTGCCCGAGTCTGCCGACCACACCGACATTCGCCGCGCCAGGTACAAAGAGCGCGTGCTCAACCACGTCCTGCGCGAGATCGGGATCGATCTTGTCAAGGCCAGGGCTGCCCAATGGGTATCGGTGTGCGGCGAATGCTTTCTTGAAGCGTTCTGGGATGCGACCGCTGGCGATACCTTTGCCGACGATGCCGGGGCGTTCTCTGACGGCGACGTTGGCCTCAAAGTTCGCTCGCCCTTCGAGGTTTGGCCCGGTGCCGGCGCATCGGTCGGCAACTGCGGCGGGCGGCTTTGGACGGCCGATGTCATGCCGGTCGAACTGGCGCGGCTGAAGTTCAACAAAGTCAAAGATATCGCTCCGGACGCCGGTGAGGTTGCCGACATGCAGCTTCGGGCGAACATGGAGTCTTTCTTCCAGAGTGGCGGCGTGCAGTCATTCGGGCAGGACCGCAAGAACTTTGAAGACTCCGTGATGGTCAAGACGCTGCGTGAGTACCGCACGCGGGCGCTTCCCAAGGGACGCATCTCCACAATCATCAATGGCGTCACCGTCGAGGAGAAAGACCTCCTCTGGGACTCCATGACGCAGATCATCAACTTCCCGAGCTTCGGCTCCTATCATGGCGATGCCGTCGAGCTTCGGCTTTCGATCCAGCCGCAGAAGAGCATCAACAAGATTGAGAGCAATTGGGAGGAGTATCACCGCACGATGGCGAAGGGCAAGATTCTTGCCCATAAGTCGCAGAACATCAAGACGAATCAGTTTGACAGCGAGAACGCCGAGATCATCACTTACGACGGGCCGGGGCAGGCTCCGACGCCGTGGATGCCGCCGCCGATGAACAGCGACACGTCGCAGTTGATCCAAAACAAGACCGCCTGCATCGAGGACATCTATTCGATGCATGGGCCGTCTCAGGGCAAGTCACCCGCCTCTGCTTCTGGTGCCGCGATCAACTACCTTGTCGAGTCCGACCAGGCGCAGCACACCATCCCCCGCGATCTGTGGAACGCCGGGTGGGAGCGCATTTACGGGAAGATCATCGAGGTTGTCGCCGGCAAGTCAGGGCCGAACACTGGCTATAAGGCTGGCCGCATGATTACCATTCTCGGGGCCGACCGCCGCGCTGATGTGCAGCCGATTGACGTTGCGATGCTCGAAGGCGCGAACCGCGTGAAGATCGTCATCGGCGGCGGGCTGCCGTCAAGCAAGGTGCTGCGTTCCGAAGTCGTGCGCCGGATGTTCACGGACGGGATGCTTGGTGATCCAGCGAAGGACGAGACGAAGCGCAGGGCGATGAAGATGACTGACGCCGGGATTTTTGACGATGTGTTCGACCGTGACGCGCTGGACGAGATCCGCGCCGAGAAGGAAAATCGTCAGCTTGCTATCGGCACGTTCGTTGCTCCGCGCCCCGAAGACAATCACCTCGTTCATATTTGGGTGCATGAGAAGGACATGAAGACGGACGAGTTTCTTGAACGGCCCATCGACCTTCAAGAGCTTGCCTATGACCATCTTGAAACTCACAAGACGGCAATGGTTGACCCCGCCGCACTGCTCGCCGCGCTGACCAGCAAGGGTAAGGGACCGATCCCAGCCACTACGTTGGCACCGAGCGCCGGCGGGGCCTCCGGCGTAACCCCTCCGCAACCGAACCCGGCGTCAAGCCCTGACATGCAGGGGCCGGTCAACATGCTCAAGAGCGTACAGCAGGGCGGCGAGCCTCCGTCTTCTGGTGGCGCTCCTGGGTTGCCGACGTAAAGGGAGAGAAAGATCATGGATGAAGTTGTTGGGATGCCGACAGCCGACCAGATAACCGCCGAATTGGAGGCAGGATACGCCGCGCAAGCGGACCCCGGCGCTTCCGAGACTGCGGCCCCGGCCCCGGTTGAAAAGCAGACCGAAGCACCCGCAGCGGCCCCGGAGCCGGTTGCGGTGAAGACGGACGATCCCGCAGCGGAGCCTTTGACCATCGCGGACACGGCGCTTGTCGTAGACCCGTTGGATGGCAAGGCGAAGCCTTTTAGCGAGATCGCCAAGTCCGAGCGGCTGCGCGCCTCCGATGCCACCCGCAAGTGGAAGGAAGCAGCCGAGATGAAGCGCGAAGCCGAGGCGCTGCGCCAGCAGTTTGAGGCAGCGACCGCCGCCGAGAAGATCAGGGCGGCACAGGCGGCACTCCCCGCGCTTCCTGACGATGACCCGTTCGCGCAGCACACCAGGCTCTTGAATGAGAAGGTGCAGCTTGCCGAGCAGGCCATCAGGACGATGCAGGAGCAGACCGCCGCGACGGAGAGAGAGCGCGTGCTTCTCGCCTCTCGCGCTGCCCTTGCGACCGAGGAGAAGAGGATGGCCGACGATTACAAGTTCTCTGCCCGAGAGATCGGGATTGTGGAGGACGAGTACATGCGTCGGCGCGCTACCGAGCCAGGCATCACGCTTCAGTCGGTCGCGAAGGACTTCAGCGACTACCTGGCCGGGCGTGAAGAGGCGAAGGTGCGCGAGTTCAAAGATCAGCATCGCGTGAGTTCCGATGCGGCGAAGATTGAAGCGCCGGCCACCGGAACCGCAGAGGAAGTACCACTCCCTGGCGCTCCTGGCTTTGCCGAACGCATTGCCAGCGAAATGAGTGCCATGTTCGGCAGGAGATAAAGCCATGTCGCTCGCAAGCGAAGTTGAAGTAGTTGGTGGGCTTCTCAAGAAGTTCTACTCGACGGAAGCCGCCCAGAAACAGTTCTACAACTCCCTGACGCTCGTCAAGCGCGTCAACCAGAAGCGCAAGGGCGCCATCGGCGTCGGCGGCACCGTCACGGGCGGGCTGCATACGGGCCGTAACCCCGGCGTCGGCTCGGTCGGCAACGGCGCGGCCACCCCGGCCAACGGGAAGCAGGCGTACACGCAGTACACCGCGAGCCTGAAGTACCACTACATGTGCGGCCAGTTCACCGGGCCGGACATGGTGAACTCGTCCAAGAACCCCGGCGCGTTCGCGGATGTCTTCACCGCCAACACCACGGGCGCCATCGATGACGGCAAGGCCGATCTGAACCGTCAGCTTTTCTCGGACGGTTCGGGCATCCTCGCCCTCGCGGCCGGCGACCAGTCTTCGACCGTGACGGCGATCTACCCCTACCTGTGGGCCGATGCCGACAAGTACCTTCAGACGGTCGGGCAGCGCCTTGAGGTTTACGCGCTGACGGACTTCAGCACCAGCAATGTCAGCACGGCGTCCTATGTTCTGAACACCGCCGGCACCGTGCATTCCAACCTGTACAGCACCACGGGCGGCTTCGGCACCACGACTGCCGGCGACATCATCGGCAAGTACGGGTCGCTTCAGCTTGCCGACGCGACGACCATCACGCAGTACGAGTGCATGGGCCTGGACGGCATCGTGTCGGATGCGAACCTGATCGGCGGCGTGGGCTACGGGTACGACCTGTACAACTCGACGGCGGTCACGAACTTCACCGGCCCCGAGGGTCAGGCGTATGACTACACCGGGCCGGGCAGCGCGAGCAACGCGAACCTGCTCCAGGGCGTCAACGCCTCCAGCGCCTTTTGGCGCAGCAAGGTCATGGGCAACGGCGGCGTCCCGCGCGCGCTGACCATGAAGATGGTTGACGACATGATCGGCCACCTCAAGGTGTCGCAGGGGTCGAAGCTCTCTGCGATCTACCTGACCTGGCAGACGAAGAACAAGCTCATTGACCTGATCCGTCAGGATCGCCGCTACACGGGCGAGAAGATGAAGATTGACGGTGCGATCGAAACCGACTCTTACGACGGGACGGCTCTGATCGTGGACAATGATTGCCCCAGGGGCCGGATGTACTTCGTGGACGAGTCCATGCTCGACTTCCATGTCGGCAAGGACTTCGACTTCCTCAAGGGCAACGGCAATTCGTACCTCTGGAAGATCACCGGGTACGACGGTTACGAGTTCACCGCCGCTGCGTACCACCAGCTTGCGGCCAAGAACCGCAACCGGCACGGGAAGATCATCGACATCCTGGAGTAAACCGATAACCGGGGAGCCGCTCTTTCGCCGGGGCGGCTCCCCAACTGAAAGGCAGGCGCGAAGATGACCCTCAAGTCGAACAGAACCGAATACTCCGGCGGCATTGCCCGCGTGTTCCACGTCACCACGGCGGGCGCCGCGATCTACTCTGAGCTTGCGGACAAGTACGGCGCGGACAACGTGAAGCAGTCCAATAGCGGGCAGGGTATCGTTGACGCGCTGTCCATGTGCGTCAGCGGGCGCGGCGACAAGATTCGTGTCTGGCCGGGCACCTACACGCCAACCGCGACGATCACGATCAACAAGACCTGCGTCACCATCGAAGGCGCAATCCCGAACCCGGCGGCTACGATCATCGCCTCGACCACCAGCGGCGTTGTCGCCTTCACCTTCGCCGCGACGGGCGATTACTCGACCGTTCGCAACATGACGATCCTGATGGATGTCACGGGGCCGTCTGACTGCATCATCGTCCCGACATCCTGCCCCGGCGTCACGCTGGAGTCGCTCATCATCCCGAATGGCGCCGACACTGCCGGCCTGACCGGGATCGACGCGGAGAGCGATTACCTCACCGTCGAGAACTGCCGAATCTTTGGCGTCAAGCTGGCGATCCAGAGCCTCGGCATCAACTGCCGGTTCCGCGGCAACCATATCGTCAGTAACCTCGCCTCGGCTGTCGGCCTTGACATGCAGGACGGCGACAACCATCTGGTTGAGAACAACGTCTTCGACCTTCTGCATGTGACCACGACTGCCTGCGTGAAGATCGGCACCTCTGCCAAGTGCAACCAGGTCAGCTTCAAGAACAACAGCTACAACACGGCTGCCGCGGCGAACATCACCAACGGCAACTCGTCCACGCTCGGCCAGTATGGGGACATCGTGTCCGACGTGACCACGGCGGTCTGGGCCTCTGTCTAACAGGGAGATTGGAGGGGGCCTAATAAGCCCCCTCCCGCTTAAACGTGTACAGACCTGACCCGCGCATTGTGAAGTACCTGAGGGAATACGACCGCGATCTTGGCATCCGCTGGAATCGCGACCGCAACCTTTGGCAAGTCACCTGGAACGGCAAGGACGCATGGGCCGTTTGCGAGAGCGACGGCAGCTATCGCCAGCTTGACGAGCGTGTCGTGACTCAGGCCAAGCTAAACGATCTGTGGACGTACAAGAGTGCCGCTGAGTACACGCGCATTCAGCAGGAGGAGCGTCACCGGATCGAGGGCATGGGCAAGCGTAAGTGGAAAGACGACGTGCGGCAGGAGGCGCTTGAAGACGGGTATCAGCAGGTCTTCGGCGTTGGGCAGTTCACCGGCTGGGGCGCAGGAGCGCGGGCATGATTGACGGCATTGACCTTCTCAGCATTGAGACGCATACCCGCGACCTGATTAACGAGGTTGGCCCGGCGCTATGGACTGCCGCCGCCGCACGTCGGGCGATTCGGGCAGAGGCGGCACGTCTGACTCGCAAGATCATCGACCTCGACGCGGGGTACTTCGAGACGAGCGCAACCTTCACGCCCGCCGCGACGATCACGCTGCCCGTCAACTGCTACACCGTGCGGAATGTCGAGGCTTACGACGGCTCGCTCTGGCTTCCGGTGCGCTGGATCGGGGCGCACAGCCGCGAGCAGTATCAGGACGGGATGGGAATGCCGCTTGCCGTG
>JBAZYB010000006.1:0-44207 GCA_041659545.1 Hyphomicrobium sp. | reverse complement strand
ATTTCCGCGCCCTAGGATTGCCCATGCATCACCGTCTATTGAACTTTTGCCCGTTACGTTTCTAAGGTGAGTCGCTCCTTCCGCATAATTTTGTTCCCCAGAATCTCCACACTCTTCCCACATGGGGCTGCATGAAAACTTCCGACGTCGACATTCTCATTGTGCCTGGCTGGCTCGACTCCAGTCCCAACCATTGGCAATCGCGGTGGGAACGCAATCTGGAGACCGCGCGCCGCGTCGCGCAGGACAACTGGCACGAGCCCGACAGGGATGCATGGGTTGCCAACATCGTCGCTGCCGTCGACGCAGCGACGCGACCGGCTGTGCTCGTCGCACACAGTCTCGGCGTGATCGCAGTGGCCTACGCGGCGCCAATGCTGGCTGCGGGGAAGCTCGCGGGCGCCTTCCTCGTCGCTCCTGCAGACGTGGACAACAGCGCCGACTGGCCGCCGAACCAGGGGCACGCGTGGCCAGCGGATAATTTCGGCTTTGCACCGGTGCCGATGCAGCCGCTTGGGGCACCGGCGCTCGTGCTCGGAGCTAGCGATGACCCGTATTGCTCCCAGGAGCGGGCGAAGGCATTGGCGAGCGCCTGGGGAGCGATTTTTGTGGATGTCGGGCAAGCCGGCCACATCGCCGACCAGTCCGGCCATGGACCCTGGCCGGACGGTCTGCTGCGGTTCGGTCGATTCCTGGCCGGCGTATAGGAGCGTGCCGGAAGCCGCTCAGCTCTTGCCCTCGATGTCGGTCACGGCCTGAGCCAGAAACTCGCCCATCTTGGCGCGGATGTCGGCGTCGCTCACGATGACGCCCTTGGCAACGAAGTCATTGTGAAGTTTACGAAAAACGTCTTCGTCGCCCTTTTCCTCAAGGTCGGCCTTAACGACCGAACGTACGTAGTCGGGCAGTTCCTCGGCAGAAATGCCGAGTTTAACGGCCGCCCACTCGGCCAGGAGCCGGTTGCGCCGCGACTCCGCGCGGAACTTAAGGTCTTGATCCAGCGCGAATTTCTTCTCAAAACCCAATTCGCGATCGTCGAACGTGGTCATTGCCTATCTCCAACAGAGCCTGTCGCCGCAGGGCCACTCGGTATGGCGCGATGGGTTGCATCTCCCGCCGGCAAATCAGCGGCCGGGGGAGCCATAACCCGACCCCATCCCGCGTTCAATCACCAGTTCCCCAGTCCTTAGCGACACTTGCGACCTTTCCCATCGTTAAGATTGTTTCCGGGCACCGGTTCGGCTAGTGTCGGCATAGGCGTCCGACCCCCCTTGCCAACCCCCCATCGCGGTGCCTACAGACAAGAAATCATGCGAAGGTACAAAGACTTAGCTCTTGGCGGCGGGTCGCAGCCGTCTTCGCGGAATAGACAATTTTTACGTCAAAGGACAATGGCTCAATGAACAGGCGTCGTCGCATCTACGAGGGCAAGGCCAAGGTGCTCTACGAAGGCCCGGAGCCCGGCACGCTCATCCAACATTTCAAGGATGACGCCACTGCATTCAACGCCAAGAAGCACGCGCTCATCGAAGGCAAGGGCGTGCTCAACAATCGCATCTCGGAATTCATCTTCCAGCGGCTTGGTGAGATCGGCGTGCCGACGCATTTCATGCGCCGCCTCAACATGCGTGAACAGCTGATCCGCGAAGTCGAGATCGTGCCGCTCGAAGTGGTCGTGCGCAACGTCGCCGCCGGCTCGCTGGCGACTCGCCTGGGCATGGAAGAAGGCATGCAACTGCCGCGCTCGATCATCGAGTTCTACTACAAGGACGACGCGCTCGGCGACCCGATGGTCTCCGAGGAGCACATCACCGCGTTCGGCTGGGCAACCCCGCAGGAGATCGACGAGATGATGCAGCTCGCGCTGCGCATCAACGACTTCCTTGTCGGCCTGTTCCTCGGCATCGGCATCCGCCTCGTCGATTTCAAGATCGAGTTCGGACGCCTGTGGGAAAATGAGCAGATGCGCATTATCCTCGCCGACGAGATCAGCCCCGACTGCTGCCGTCTGTGGGACATCGCCACCTCCGACAAGCTCGACAAGGATCGCTTCCGCCGCGACCTCGGCGGCCTGCTCGAGGCCTACCAGGAAGTGGCGCGCCGGCTCGGCGTGTTCAGCGGCAACCGCCCCGCAAAGGGCTTGGGGCCCGTGCTCGTCGCCTCGAACCCATCGGCCAACGGCAAGCCGAACTGAGTGGTCGCCGCGCTTTGGCCGATCGACTTGAGCAAATAGGGAGTTGCGCGTAGGGAAGAGCCCCAACGTCACTCCCTATTTTCGTTGCAACGCACTGCTGCTGGACGTCCCATGAAAGCCCGCATCCGCATCACGCTCAAGAACGGCGTTCTCGACCCGCAGGGAAAGGCCATTCAGAACGCCCTCTCCGCCCTCGGCATTTCCGGCGTCGACGAGGTCCGCCAGGGCAAATACATCGAGGTGCAGCTCTCCGAGACGGACGAGGCGCGCGCCAAAGAGACGGTCGAGCGGATGTGCAAGGACCTGCTCGCCAACAGCGTGATCGAAAACTACAGCTACGAGCTGGCTGCCTGACGATGAAGGTGTCTCGCACCGCCGCCTGTCTGGCCGGGGTTCTGGCTCCGGCGGCTGCAGGTGCGCAGGTGCCCTCGCCGCCAACCATCGAGTGTGCGCTCGGGTTTCAAGAACTGCGCGCCGCGGCCGAGAAGCTCCCTGGCGTGCAGTTCAGCGAGGCGGGCGGCTTTGAGGTTGCTCGGCTCTCGGCTGCGGAAAAGTGGCGCGCCGAGATCTCCTTCACCACTCGCTGGCATCCAGCCTATCCCGCCGTGACCATCCGCACCCTGCGCCGACAGGTGACGGGCGTGTGGACCGCTGATAGCAAGGCATGTGGTTATGGCGACCAGAGCCGGTTCGCCGAGCTCGTCACCGATATGAAAGCCGGCGACAAGGCGCTGACGGATGCTTCGCGCGATGAAGTCGAGCGCCGCAAGCAAAGTCGCTCCCCACTCGCGCCTATGCCCTAACGAACAGGAGTGAAGCCCAACATGCTGCGCGCTTCCGTCGTCGTCTTCCCGGGTTCCAACTGTGACCGGGACGTGCAGGTCGCGATCGAGAAGATCACCGGCTTCCCGGTGAAGATGGTCTGGCACGGCGACGCTTCAGTGCCGGCATCGGACCTCATCGTGCTGCCAGGTGGCTTCTCCTACGGCGACTATCTGCGCTGCGGGGCCATGGCCGCCCACTCGCCGATCATGCGTGACGTCATCGCCAAGGCGAAAGCCGGCACGCCCGTGCTGGGCATCTGCAATGGTTTCCAGGTGCTTTGCGAGTCAGGGCTGCTACCGGGCGTGCTGATGCGCAACGCGTCGCTGAAGTTCATCTGCCGTGACGTGGCTTTGCGCATCGAGAACGACCAGAGCTTTTTCACCAAGTGCTATCGCAAGGGGCAAGTCATTCGCGTCCCCATCGCCCACGCCGAGGGCAACTACTTCGCCGACAGCGAGACGCTGGATCGCCTCGAGGGCGAGGGCCGCGTCATGATGCGCTACTGCGATGAGAGCGGGGAAGTGACGCCCGAGGCCAATCCCAACGGCGCCCAGCGCAATATCGCCGGCATCAGCGACGAGACGGGTCGCATCGTCGGGCTGATGCCACATCCAGAGCGCCTGTTCGAGATGCCGCTCGGTGGTGCCGACGGCCGCCGCATGTTCGAAAGCGCGCTGGTCAGCGCTCTGGAGCCGAGTGTCTAACAAAAAACGCGCCGGACCCGAAGGTCCGACGCGCCTGGCCACCTCGCCGAATAGGCGGCCTGATAGTCTTCCCGCTGCTTTAACGTGCGATCGGCGCGTAGGCGGTCTGCTGCATGGTGTCGACCGACATGGCGGTCGCGGACTGTGCGCAGTAGAATGCCAGTTCCTTGCCCTCGCCGGTGTCGAAGCGGACGTGCTGGCCAGACTTCACCGTGGCGCGGAAGCGCGTCGGTGTAACGGCCAGAACCTCCTGGTTCTCATTCGCCTCCTCGCCGACCACCAGGGTCAGCTGGCAGGCGCCATTAACCGGTAGGAAGTAGCCAACAGCGTGCTTGGACCCGACGTGCAGGCTGATGCCGTGCATCGGCTTGAACATCGTCTGTGCCTCACCTGCGGTGGCATTCTGAACTGCGAATGCGGTGAACCCGGCAAGCATGGCGGTAGCAACAGCACCCATCTTCATTGCGGACATGCTCCAGCTCCTTATGCTGCGAGAGAAGGCCGGCGGTATGACTGGGGGAGAGTGTCCGCCGGCGACTGGGGCATAGTTAAGCTTCGGACTCCGCAAAGGAAATGCGAATTGCTGCAATGCAGTATTGCCCCCCATGCAGCGCGCAACTGTCGCGGGTGGGACCCTCTTCCCACCCGAGGGGGTAGGTTGGCGGCCTCTGACCTACAGCAGCGTGGCGGGCGATAGTGCCGATGCAGCCGGCACTTTCGGGATTTGCGAATCAGTCGTTGATTGCCGGCTGCGCACATCACCTCACCCGCAGCGATGTGCGTCGGCGGTGCCTGCTGTCGTTGTTCTGTCGCATGGCTCGGCAAGCGGCGAGGCGCAACGCGCCGACTCGCGTTTCTCGCGACACCTCTAGCAGGGCGACAACGCTTCGCGCCGCCGCTATAAGCGCAGGCAACGGCACCCCCAGAATCGCATACGAGCACAAAAGCGCCCGCGCATGGATGCAAAGACCGAAAGCATGTCCGCCAGCACACCCGACAGCGGCGTCGAGATCACCGCGGAAGTCGTCGCCCAGCACGGCCTGACGGCAGCCGAGTACCAGCGGCTCCTGAAGATCCTCGGGCGCACGCCGCGCTTCACCGAGCTGGGGATCTTCTCGGTCATGTGGAGCGAGCACTGCTCGTATAAGTCGTCGCGGGTTTGGCTGAAGACGCTACCGACGACCGGCAAGCAGGTCATCCAGGGGCCGGGCGAGAATGCCGGCATCGTCGACCTGGGCGACGGCGACTGCGTGGTCTTCAAGATGGAGAGCCACAACCACCCAAGCTATATCGAGCCTTACCAGGGCGCAGCTACGGGCGTCGGCGGCATCATGCGCGACGTGTTCACCATGGGCGCGCGCCCCGTGGCCAACCTCAACGCGCTGCGCTTCGGCGCGCCCGACCACCCCAAGACGCGCCACCTCGTCGACGGCGTGGTCGCCGGCATCGGCGGCTATGGCAATTGCGTCGGCGTGCCCACGGTGGGCGGGGAGACCAACTTCGACAAAGGCTACAACAACAACATCCTCGTCAACGCCATGTGCGCGGGCCTGGCACGCACCGACAAGATCTTCTACTCGGCGGCCAAGGGCGTCGGCCTGCCAGTTGTCTACGTGGGCTCCAAGACCGGCCGCGATGGCATCCACGGCGCCACCATGGCATCGGCCGAATTCGACGAAAAGTCCGACGAGAAGCGTCCGACCGTGCAGGTGGGCGATCCGTTCACCGAGAAGCTGCTCATCGAAGCGTGCCTGGAGCTGATGAGCCGCGACGTCATCATCGCCATTCAGGATATGGGCGCCGCCGGTCTCACCTCCTCGTCGTGCGAGATGGCCGACAAGGGTGGCGTCGGCATCACGCTGAATCTCGATCACGTGCCGCAGCGCGAAGCGGCCATGACGGCGTACGAGATGATGCTCTCGGAAAGCCAGGAGCGCATGCTCATCGTGCTGAAGCCGGGTTCGGAGCCGGAGGCGGAGGAGATCTTCAAGAAGTGGGGTCTCGACTTCGCCATCGTCGGCGAGACGACCGACACCGGGCGCATGATCGTCACCCATCACGGCCACGTCGAAGCCGACATTCCGGTGACGACGCTGGCCAACTCGGCGCCGATGTACGAGCGCCCCTGGTTTCCAACGACGCCGCCGAAGATGATCCTCCCCGAGTGGGTGCCGGCGCCGAATGCCGTGCTCGATACGCTCAAGACGCTGATGAGCGGGCCGGCGCTCGCCTCGCGCCGGTGGATATGGGAGCAATACGACCACATGGTTATGGGCGACACGGTGCAGCGGCCCGGTGGGGATGCGGCCGTCGTGCGCGTGCACGGCACTAGCAAGGGCTTAGCGCTGGCCTGCGATGTGACGCCCCGCTATGTCGCCGCCGATCCGGTCATGGGCACCAAGCAGGCCGTCGTCGAGACGTGGCGCAATCTCACCGCCGTGGGGGCCGATCCGCTAGCGATCACCGACAACATGAACTTCGCCAACCCGGAGCGGCCGGAAGTGATGGGACAGTTCGTCGGCTCGGTGAAGGGCATGGCCGAAGCCTGCCGCGTGCTCGACTATCCGGTCGTGTCGGGCAACGTGTCGCTTTACAACGAGACGAGCGGCGTCGGCATTCCGCCCACCCCGGCCATCGGCGGCGTCGGCCTCGTGCCCGACGTCACGCGCATGGCCGACATCAAGCTGAAGCGCGAGAGCGACCTGCTCATCGTTATCGGCCGCGAGGCCGGCCACCTCGGCCAGTCGCTGTACCAGGAGCTGGCCACGGGCAAGTTCGAAGGCGCGCCGCCGCCGGTCGATCTCGCCGACGAGATCAAGGCTGGGCGCCTGGTGCGGGCGCTGATCCGCGAGGGCAAGGTCTCGGCGGTTCACGATGTCTCGGACGGGGGCCTATTGGTGGCCATCGCCGAAATGGCGCTGTCGGGCGGCATGGGCGTCGATGTGTTCGCCTACGAAGGCCGCCTGCCGGCGCACGCCATCTGGTTCGGCGAGGACCAGGGCCGGTATGTGCTGTCGGTCGATCCGATGCTGGCCGAGGAAGTGCTGGAGCGGGCGCGTCTCCTGGCGCTGCCAGCGCGCATCATCGCCCGCACCGGCGGCGATGCCATCGCGCTCAAGGGCGAGACGCCTCTGGCACTCGCCGACCTGCGCGCTGCGCACGAGGCCTGGCTGCCGCAGTTCATGGCCGGCCCGCACTGAGGGGACTGCGTCCGTCAGGCCCGTTGGGTTAAAAGCCAAATCGGCCTATGCTCGGGCTCTGGAACAACTTCGAGGAGATGCGCCGATGGCGATGGATGCCGGGGAAATCGAGCGGCTGATCAAAGCCAAGTTTCCCACCGCGCAGATCGAAATCCGCGACCTCGCCGGCGACGGCGATCACTATGCCGCTCATGTCGTCGCTTCCGAGTTCAAGGGCAAGACGCGCGTTCAGCAGCACCAGATGGTCTACGAGGCCCTGGACGGGCGAATGGGCGGCGCCCTGCACGCCCTGGCGTTGACGACGGCTGCACCTTAATCGTTCCGCCCGGCGACTCCCCCTGCGGGGAGCTGGCCGCTGGGCGGGGGCACCGTTGGCGGCAAGCGCCCAAGAGGCGCCGCGCTCAACGCGCGACGTGGTCGCAGCCATGCTTCTCGCCGCTCGTGTCCCCAGCAAGCGCCCCATCTTGACCGGGCCGGTCCACTACGATTGACTTCGCCGCAACGCGAACCACATTTCGCTCCAGACACAGCGTCGGCAGATGACCGGCGAAGCCGATCGAGGAAGGACCGCACATGAGCACCCCCCAGCAGGACGTCCAGGACTGGATCCGCACGACGATCAACGCGAACGATGTCGTGCTGTTCATGAAGGGCAACAAGAACATGCCGCAGTGCGGGTTCTCGGCGCAGGTGGACCACATCCTTCGGCTGCTCGGCGTCGACTTCAAGGACGTCAACGTCCTCGACGACATGGGCATCCGCGACGGCATCAAGGCGTTTTCCAACTGGCCGACCATCCCGCAACTGTACGTGAAGGGCGAGTTCGTCGGTGGCTGCGACATCGTCCGCGAGATGGTGCAGGCGGGCGAGTTGACAGCTCTGTTCGACGAAAAGGGCGTCGCCTACGACAAGAGCAAGATGATCGCCTGAGGGCGGATCAGATCGTTTCCAAAGGCACGGCGGAGGCGCGTTCTCCGCCGTTTGCTTTTGAGCGGAGGGCATCGCCCGCTCTAGACGCTGGCGATTCCCCTGCCGGGGAGCCGGCCGCTGGCGCACCGCCCTAGTTTTGCCGTGGCGCCTCAATTGAGTGATGATGTGGCGCGGGTTTGCTAATATGGCGCCGAGGCATCGTGAGGATTTGCAGCCCATGCGGCTCGGCGGCCGGCGTTTCCTGTTGAGTTTTGCGATCATCGCGGCCGCCGTGTGTCTGGCCCTCGGCATCAGTCTGCCGATCCTCAGGCTGACCCGGTTCATTTTTTGGACGAGCGAATACTCGCTCATGTCCACGGTCGGCGTCCTGCTGCAGCAGGGGCAGACCTTCCTCGGCCTCGTCGTGCTGGTGTTCTCGATTGTCTTCCCGGTTGTGAAGCTGCTTTATCTGCTGCTCGTCTCGACGCTGCCAGCGACGGAGCTGCGCCGCCACTCCAAACGGTTGAAGGCCATCGAGTGGATCGGCAAATGGTCGATGCACGACGTGCTGGTGTTGGCCTTGATGATCTTCTTCCTCAAAAGCCAAGGCATCTACGATGCGGCTAGTTTGCCGGCGGTCTATTTCTTCACGACGGCCGTGGCACTGATGATCCTCTCCTATGCGTGGCTGAAGAGCGATGCGGCCGTGTCGGGGGTCATCGTGCACGAGCCGCACGTTCCCAAGCAGCTCTCGGTGGTGCGCAACTTCCTTTTGAGTTTTCTCATCATCCTGGCGACGGTGTTCTTCGCGCTCGGCATCATCCTGCCGGTGATCCGCTTCACCACCGTCTACGTGTGGACGAACGAGCACTCGATCGCGACGATCATCTGGGCGCTGTATGAGAGCGAGGAATACTTCCTCTGCGCGGTGGTGTTCGCGGTGTCGGTGTTCTTCCCGTTCCTGAAGCTGTTCTATCTGCTGACGCTCGTCACCTCGCCGGACCTGTCGCCCGAATTTCGCCGGCGCTCGTTCTCGACCATGGAATGGCTGGGGCGGTATTCGATGACCGACGTCATGGTGCTGGCGCTGATGATCTTCTACGTGAACTCATCAGGCTACACCGAAGCGGTGGTCATGCCGGGCGTCTATTTCTTTGCCGCCTCGGCGATCATCACCATGCTGGCCTACGGTTGGGCGAATACCGTTCCCCCGCAAAAGAGCGCAGCCGCGCCGATAGTGCCTTTGGGTCCACAACCGGGGGTAGATACGCATGTCGTGAGCTTGCCTACCAATCCGGGCCGGCGACACCGGCCATTAAGCAAGGAGGCAAGTTTTGGCGCCGCGGTGGCCGATCCGGAGCCGCTGTAGGCGGGCGGCAACCGGTCCTGGGCGAAGCCTGTAGCCGCGGCACAGGTACAGGAGACGGGCATGGCGGACACTCAACTCTCGGAGCAGGCCTCGGATGGGGCATGGGGCATCGCGCCCGGCGAGTTTCCGGACAATGGAAGCTCGCGCGACGTGCTGGCTTTTCTGGTCCGTTATGCGGTGCTCGCACCATCCGGACACAACACCCAGCCATGGCGGTTTGTCCTCAGCGACAAGCATGTCGACGTCGTCGCCGACATGAGCCGGGCGCTGCACACGGTCGATCCCCATGACCGAGAGTTGACCATCTCTTGCGCCGCGGCAGCGCAGACGATGTTCGCAGCGCTGGAGGCATTCGGGCTTTCCGGCGAGGTCACGCCGCTGCCGATACCGCAGGTCTCACAAGTCATCGCCCGCGTTACGCTCGACGATCGGCCGGCAAGCGGCACGATCGACTACGAGATGCTGGAGGCCATCGCCAACCGGCGCACCGTGCGCCGCGCGTACGCCGAGACGCCGGTACCTCCCGCGGTGCAGAGGCTTCTGCGCGAGACAGCGGCTCCGTTCGGCGTCGAACTGGGATTGTTCGAGGGCGGTGCCACCCGCGATGCGATCGCTGAGCTTGTCATCGATGCCGATCATATCCAGTTTGCCGATCCTGCGTTCCGCAGTGAATTGGCGTCATGGATGCATCCGCTCGCCTCGCCGGCCGGTGATGGTCTCGCCGGTCCAGGCCTCGGCTTCCCCGACTGGGCGACGCGCGTTGCCGCCAACCTGTTCCGCGCGTTCAACCTTGGCAGTGCGGTGGCGCGCATGGACAAGCCGAATGTGCTCGGCGCGCCGCTGCTCGGCAGCTTCTCGACGCCGGGTGACACGAAAGCGGAATGGGTCGCTACGGGGCGGGCCCTCGCGGCGGTGCTGCACGTACTGACCATGCAGGGCATCGTCAGTGCCTATCTCAATCAGCCAATCGAGGTGACGAGCATCCGGCCCAAGATTGCCGAGCTCACCGCACCCGGGCTGACGCCACAGCTGCTGTCGCGTTTCGGCTATTTGAAGGAAGGCATCGCGCTGCCCCCGCACGCGGCGCGGCGCTCAGTAGATGAAGTGCTCATCGCGGCCTGAGTTCAGGCAATACAAAACAGAAAGGCCTCCGCGTTGCGGAGGCCTTTGCGTTTGTTGACTCTCGATGAGCGCGAGCAGAACCGTCAATTAGCGCGAGTAGAACTCGACCACCAGGTTCGGTTCCATGTGTACCGGATAGGGCACGTCCGACAGCGCCGGCACGCGCAGGAACTTAGCCTGCATGCGGTTGTGATCGGCATCGATATAGTCCGGCACGTCGCGCTCGGGGCTCTTGATGGCCTCCAGAACGAGCGGCAGCTGGCGAGACTTTTCCTTCACCTCGATGACGTCACCGATCCTGCAGCGGTAGCTCGACACCGTGACGCGACGACCGTTGACCAGCACGTGACCGTGGCTGACGAACTGACGGGCGGCGAACACCGTGGGGACGAACTTGGCGCGGTAGATGATGGCGTCCAGGCGACGCTCGAGCAGGCCGATGACGTGCTCGGACGTCGAACCCTTGAGGCGCGATGCCTCAACATAGATCTTGTGAAACTGACGCTCGTTGAGGTTGGCGTAGTAACCCTTGAGCTTCTGCTTGGCTTTCGGCTGCTGACCGTAGTCGGACAGCTTCTGCACGCGGCGCTCGCCGTGCTGGCCGGGGCGCGATTCGCGCTTGTTGAGCGGGCTCTTCGGGCGGCCCCAGATATTCTCACCGAGGCGACGGTCGATCTTATGCTTGGCGCGAATGCGCTTGGTCATGGCAACAGCACTCCAACGTTGCTTGTTTCTATCGTGGAGCGCCCCTTCCTCTGCTCGAAGGGCTGAGCCTTCCAAGCCGACAGGTTGCACCGCATACGCGGCGCGACCACAGGTGCGCAAATAAAACGCGGGCCGTTAACCGTTGGCCCGCGTCGGAATGGCTAGATACCGGTTGTCGGGGGGCCCGTCAACTCGGTGGCCGTTAAGCCGAGTTTACTTCTGGACGGCGGCGGGTGTCGACCCGGTCGGAGGAGCGGCCGGCGGGGCGCTGGAAGCAAGCGCAGGGCCGGACTTGACGTAGGCCGTGATCAGCTCCCGCACCTTCGTCTTCTGCTCGGCGGTGCAGGTCTGGCTGGCCTTCTGCTCTTCTTCGGCGACGATGACCTCTTTGGCGTCGCCGGCGCCCATGGCCCCACCTTCGGGCTTTTCGACCAGCTTGATGCGGCCGGTGAGCAGCATGACCACCGTCAGATGCAGCTGATTGATGTAAACCATCTGCTGCGGGGTCCACTTCTTCGACTGCGACTGACGACGCATCAGAGAGCTGTGGTTTTCACCCTGCTCCTGCGCGAGGCCGCACACCTGCGCGTGTGCCGACAGCCGGCCAGCGCGAATTACCTCGCGGGCGACGTCGAGCGGGACCATCACGTCCTCGCGCTTGGTCTTGTCGATCAGGATCGTCTCACCGTTGGGCCTGGTGAAGCGCTCCGGCGTCAGGGTCCACGCGTATTCCATAAAGGTGCGCGTTGCCTTTTCGCTGAGTTCCTGCGCGTTGGCGGGCGCCGCCACGCAAGTGACTGCGGCCATGACCACCGCGCACGCCCAACCCCTCCCCGCCCATTTCATGATCCGCATCTCCTGAAACCGTCCCTGCGTTATATTGTTACTATTGGCTCTCGCGGCATTCATCGTTGCACGCTGGAGCGGCAATCGCTCATTGGGAGCGGCATCGCTCAGCTGAAAACTTGGCCAGATCATGGCGGTTAAGACGACGGCTTGCGGGCATGTCCCTTGCCCTTGGCCAGAGTTGCAACAATGCCACGCAGTGTGCGCACCTCCTGATCGGTGGCCCCCATACGGGAGAACATAGTGCGCAGATTACGCACCACCGTTGCACGCTTATGTGAGGGATTAAAGAAGCCGAGTCGATCCAGTTCCGCCTCGATGTGCTCGAAGAAACCGATGAGTTGCTGCTTCGTCGCCGGGCGGTCGGCATTCATGTAGAGGCCTGTTTCGAGGGGCTTTTCATACGTGGTTACCCGACCCAGACTCTGGGCGTCGCTACTGCGCATCCATTCATAGCCGAGGATGAGGACAGCCTGTGCCAGGTTGAGAGAAGCGAAACGAGAATTTACCGGGATCATGACCACGGCATCGGCGTTCGCGACCTCCGTGGTCTCCAATCCGGACCGCTCGCGCCCGAACAGGACGGCGCAGCGCTCCCCGCGTCCAATGCGGCGACGCATCTCGGCGACCACCTCCAGCGGCGTCATCACGGGCTTGCGCAGGTCGCGCTGGCGCGCCGTCGTGGCTGCCAGCCAGGTGACGTCGGAGAGCGATGATTCGAGTGAAGGGAACGCGCGGGCGTCGTCGATGATGTAGTTGGCGCCGGAAGCTGCAATGCGCGCCTTCTCGTTCGGCCAGCCATCGCGAGGGGCTACGAGGCGCAGATCGTCAAGGCCGAAATTTGCCATGGCGCGCGCTACCATGCCAACGTTGTCGGCGAGCTGCGGCTCCATCAGAACCACGGCCGGGGCTTCGCCCACGCCTGCAAACGCCTCACCGGCGACATTGGCCCGTCTGATGCCGTGGCGGAGCTTGCGCAACAACCGGCGCGCCCAGAACCAATATTCGTCGCCGGACCAGGACTTTTCCAATGCGGCCAAGGTCGGCACCCGAAGGGTTCGGGTTCCTCCGCCGCTCAGCTTGACGCCGCCGTCACCGACGACGATTTCCGCGTGGCTGGCGACGAAATCATCGAAGGAGTTGATGCCGATCAGCTCGGTTCGCCGCTTGCAGCCGGGGCAGGTTGCCATCTCGGCTTCGCAACGCAGCTCGGCGCAATAGGTGAGCAACGGTTCGAGCGATTGACGGTCGAGGCCGGCAATGTCGAGCTCGGCCATTCCGGCATCGATGGTGCGCTCATGGCAAACGCGCACGACCTCGCCGACCGGGGTCTGAGTTGCCAAGGCCAGCGGCATCCTCTGTCCCTGTGCGTCAACACCGATGCCAACAATCGCGCTCAATTACCCTACCTTTGCTATCTTGTTGCGTCGCAACACCACGGATATGCTGCGCTGCGAGCTAATTGTCGCTTATCACTCGAGGGGCCGAATGCAGAAGATTAAGGTGACCGGAACCGTCGTCGAATTGGACGGCGACGAGATGACCCGTATCATCTGGAAGCTGATCAAAGAAAAGCTCATCCATCCTTATCTCGATCTGCCCATCGAGTACTACGACCTGTCGGTCGAAAACCGGGACGCGACGAACGACCAAGTCACCGTTGATGCCGCCAATGCCATCAAGAAGTACGGGGTCGGCGTCAAGTGCGCGACCATCACCCCCGATGAGGCCCGGGTCAAAGAGTTCAACCTCAAGGAAATGTGGAAGAGCCCTAACGGGACCATCCGCAACATCCTGGGCGGAGTGATCTTCCGCGAACCTATCATCTGCAAGAACGTGCCGCGCCTCGTGCCGGGGTGGACGCAGCCGATCGTCATTGGGCGCCATGCCTACGGCGACCAGTACCGCGCAACCGACTTCCGCTTCCCAGGCAAAGGCACGCTCACGATCAAGTTCGTCGGCGAAGACGGGCAGACGATCGAGCGCGAGGTGTTCAAGTCGCCGAGCTCGGGCGTCGCCATGGCGATGTACAATCTCGATGACTCGATCCGCGAGTTTGCGCGCGCCACTTTCAACTATGCGCTCAACCGCAATTATCCCGCCTACCTGTCGACCAAGAACACGATTTTGAAGGCCTACGATGGCCGCTTCAAGGATCTGTTCCAGGAAGTATTCGACGCCGAGTTCAAGGCAGAGTTCGACAAGCGCAAGCTTTGGTACGAGCACCGTCTCATCGACGACATGGTGGCCTCGGCAATGAAATGGTCGGGCGGCTATGTGTGGGCGTGCAAAAACTACGACGGCGACGTGCAGTCAGACATCGTCGCACAAGGGTTCGGCTCACTGGGCCTGATGACCAGCGTGCTGATGACGCCAGACGGTTTGACCGTCGAGGCGGAAGCGGCCCACGGAACGGTGACGCGCCATTATCGCGAGCACGAGAAGGGCAAGGAGACTTCGACAAACTCCATCGCCTCGATCTTCGCGTGGTCGCGCGCGCTCGCCCATCGCGCCAAGCTCGACGACAACAAGGCGCTGGCTGATTTTGCGGCCGCCATCGAGCGCGTGTGCGTGCGCACGGTCGAGGCGGGCTACATGACGAAAGACTTGGCGCTGCTGGTCGGCGACAAGCAGAAGTGGCTGTCGACTACGGGCTTCCTCGACAAGATCGATGAGTACCTTAGCGCCGAGATGCGTCGCTAGCGCTGGAGTTTTTTTTGGCGGCGGCGACTCCCCCGCGGGGAGCCGTCCGCAGCGCTGGAGCTAAACGGCAACGTAGACGATCCCGATTAAGGTCGCAGCCAAGGCGAGCCCCACCGGAATGATGGCGACTTCGATCCATGCCTGAGCGGCCGGCATCGCGCCGGTGTAGCTGTCGAACGAAGTGCGCAAGAACTGGTGCAGCGACGTCGTTGACTGGCGCGTGCTGTGCAGCGACGTGTGATGCATCGCCAGCGGGATGGCGAAGAACATCAGTGCCAACACCGACACAATTCCAAGATCGAGATTGGTTCCCCCGGGCGAGGAAAAGACCAACCAGGCGACGGCGAGCATCCAGGCAAACGCACCGATGACCGAGGCGTAGACAGCCGTTGGAAGCTCATGGCCAGGCAAGCTGATGGCCGTCGATAGGTTGTCGCGTGGGTCGACCTGAACGGACGGCCCGGCGTCTTCGATCGGTGTCCTGATCTTGAGGCTATGCATCGTCGGATCTCCTCAAGGCAGCGCCTTTCCGGATGTGCGACTGCCTGCATAGGAGATAGGTACGAGCGCTCGATATCGCGATGCGACTTTAGGTGCGTGGGGTGGCACGCTCGCGCCAAACAAGCGAAAATTGGATGCAATGACGCGCCCAATCTGACCGGGCAGACCGCGAAGCGGCGACAGCCGTGGGCCGTCGCCGGTAGGTCGTAGGATGGCGGTGGATTTATTCAGCCGCGCGCAGGTGCAGGCCGGCAATGCCGACCGCGATGTTGAGCCCCTGCTGGCCGGAGACGCTCAACGGCTGCAGGGCGACAGAGTTCTGCGAGCCGCCGAGCAGCGCATTGGCGCCGACACCGAGGCCCACCGTTGCCTCTGCCGACACGCCGCCGTAGTCGCCGGCAAGCGCGCCGGGGCTGAGATCCTTGGTTGGCGCAAACACGGTCCACACGATTTTGCTTTTGTCGGTGAAGCCGAGGTCGAGGCCGAACTTGTTGATCGTGCCGAAGTAGTGCTCGACGGCGTGCGGCCCCTTGAAGGTGCAGTCGATATCCTTGCTCGATCCGAAGATGAAGCCTGGACCTCCCTGCACCGTGCAGGTGAGGACGCCAATCTCCACGTGCGCGGCAAGCGCCGGCGTGGCGACCGTCGCCGTTGCAGCAAGTCCGGCAGCGAGGATGGCTGCATACTTCGAGGTGTTTTTCGGTCGCATGATGGTCCCTTCCGGGTTGTAGATGTCAGGGGGCTGTTCGTAGCATGCCCTGCATGGGTGGATCGGAGTCGCGCGACAGCGCTAGCTCGTCGTCTTCTTTAGGTTACTTGCCCGCAGACCACGTGTCGGCCGGCCGGCGGCGCCCTGCAGCTGCTCGCGGAATTCATCGCGCTTTTCGTGGATGGAGGCGATCACGGGGCCGGTCGGGACACCCAGACCGACGAGCGTCGCCTCGGAGAGCTGCAGGCTGGCCTCGATCGTCTCGGGGACGGCGTCGGTCACCTTCTGCTTGTAGAGGTGGCGGGCGTGTTCGGCATCGCGCGCGCGGGCGACGATGAGCATGTCGCCGCGCAGGTCGCGCAAGGCGGTGACGATGCCGCCGACGGCAGATGGCTTATTGATGGTGATAACGACGCCTTTCGCATCGTCGATGCCGCAGCGCTTGAGGAACAGCGCGTTCGTGGCGTCGCCAAAATAGACCGGCAGTCCGTCTGCGCGGCCGCGGGTGACCGCGCCGGGATCTTTCTCGACAATGATGTGCTTGATCTCGTGGCGGCTGAGCATATCGGAGACGAGGGCGCCAACCCGGCCTGCTCCGATGACGATGGCGTCGACACGCTCCTGCGGCGGCGGCTCGATCAGCACGCGGCTCGGCTCCTGCTTGGCAACGATGCTGCGCGAAAGCCGACGCGCCAGGTGATCGAGCACCGGCACCAGGGCCATCGAGAACGAGGTGACGGCAAGGACCAGCGCGCCATTCTCGGGCGAGATGATGCTGGCGGCCATCGCAAGGCCGATGACGATGAAGGCGAACTCTCCGCCCGGGCCGAGCAGCGCGGCCGTCTCGATCGTCGAAGGCCAGGAGATCTTGAAGAACCGCAAGAGCGCGACGAGCACGCCGCACTTGATGAGCAGCAAACCCGCAATACCCGCGAAGATCGGGAGAGGATTGGAGATCAGTGCCGATGTGTCGAGGCTCATGCCGACAGAGAAAAAGAACACGCCGAGCAGCAGGCCCTTGAACGGGTCGATCGTGGCCTCGATGGCGCGGTGGTACTCGGTCTCGGAGAGAAGCAGGCCGGCGATGAAGGCGCCCAGGGCCATGGACAGGCCGGCGGCGGCTGTCACGAGGCCGCTACCGACGACTACAAATAGCGCCGCGGCGACAAACAGCTCCGTCGAATCCGCCGAGGCGACAAGGCGAAAGAACGGGCGCATCAACACGGTGCCGCCCACGGATATGAGCCCGATGACCAGCACCGCCTGGACGAAGGCCAGCGCCAGGCCACCGAGCAGGCTCCCTTGCTGGTCGGGGCTCAGGATGGAGACGAGGAACAGCAGCGGGACGACGGCGAGGTCCTGCAAAAGCAATATCGCAAACGAGGTTCGCCCCGTCGTGGTGCTCAGGCGTCCGTTACGGGACAGCACCTCGATGACGATGGCTGTCGATGACAGCGCCAGTGAGAAGCCGATAAGAACCGCAGCGCCCGGCCTGGCACCAAGCAACGCAGCGATACCGCCGATGATCACCGCCGAGATGGCGACCTGCGCCGTGCCCAGCCCGAAGACGAGGCGCCGCATGGTGACGAGGCGCTTGAAGGAGAGTTCGAGGCCGATGATGAAGAGAAGGAACACGACGCCCAGCTCGGCGATGGCGCCGAGCCCGCGCTCCTCCGAGACCGTTATCCACTGCAGGGGCGGGAAGTAGCTGTCCAAGGCGCCCAGCCCGTGCGGGCCGAGCACGGCGCCGGCAATGAGGAACCCGAGGATCGGGCTTAATCTGAAACGCTGGCCGAGCGGAACCAGGACGGCGGCAGTAGCAAGGAGGACCATCGCCTCTCGATAGACAGTGAAATCTGTGCCTTCCGCTGTCATCCGTTCTCCAGCCGCTCCCCGGCACGCGCAATCGCCGCGTCCGGTGGCGCGGTGATCAAGTAAAAAGATCCCGCAAATGTGGCAGGCATCGCCACTATGGCAAAGCGCCTAGGCGGCGTTCAGACGCGCCTCGATCGCTTGCAGAGCATCGTCGGCGCGCGACCCGTCGGGGCCACCTGCTTGCGCCATGTCCGGACGTCCGCCACCACCCTTGCCGCCCACTGCCTCAGAGCCTGCGCGTACGAGATCGACCGCGCTCACCTTGTCGGCAAGATCCGTCGTCACGGCGACGACGATGCCGAGCTTACCATCCGCAGAGTTGTTGGCGATGGCGACAATGCCGGAGCCGATCTTGGCGCGTCCGTCGTCGGCCATAGCCTTGAGATCCTTCATCTCGACGCCGGCGACCGACAACTTAAGGAATTTGCGTCCGCCCACCTCGATGATCGACGGGCCGGAATCCTTGCCGCCGCCACCGCTGAGCGCCAACTGCTTTTTGGCGTCGGCGAGCTGACGTTCGAGATGCTTGCGCTCGTCGATCAGCGCCTTGACCCGCTCTGCTACGTCCTCAGGGCGCACGTGCAGCGCCGAGGCAATCTCCCTGACCCGCGCCTCGTGCTCGGTCAGGTAAGCACGCGCCGCATCGGCGGTGAGCGCTTCGATGCGGCGTACACCGGAGGCGCTTGCCGTTTCCGCGATGACTTTGATGAGGCCGATGTCGCCGGTGCGCTTGACGTGCGTGCCGCCACACAGCTCGACCGACCACCTTTTATTGCTCTCGTGCCCTTGTCCGACGCCTGGATTTTCGCCCATGGAAACGACGCGCACCTCATCGCCGTATTTCTCGCCGAACAGCGCCATGGCGCCCGACTGCATGGCGTCCTCGAGCGCCATCAAGCGGGTCTCGACGGGTGCGTTCTGCAGCACGATGGCATTGGCGCGCGCCTCGACGGCGGCGATCTCATCGGCGCTCATCGGCTTCTGGTGCGAAAAGTCGAAGCGCAGCCGCCCGGGCGCGACGAGCGAGCCCTTCTGTGCGACGTGCGGTCCGAGGACCTGGCGAAGCGCTTCGTGCAAAAGGTGCGTGGCGGAATGGTTGGCGCGGATGGCGCTGCGGTTCGACTGATCAACCTCCAAGTCGACGGCCTCGCCGAGTTTGAAGCTGCCCTTCTCCACCTTGCCGAGGTGCACGAATAGTCCACCGGCCTTTTTCTGCGTATCGGTGACGCGGAACAGCGCGCCCTTATGCCCGACGACGACACCCTCGTCGCCGACCTGGCCGCCTGACTCGCCATAGAACGGCGTCTGATTGACGATGATCGCGGCCTCGTCGCCGTTCTTGAGGCTTTTAACCTCCTTGCCGTCCTTGACGAGGGAAACGATCTCGCCCGTCGCGCTTTCCGTCTCGTAGCCGAGGAACTCGGTCGCGCCGACCTTTTCCTTGACCTCGAACCAGATGGATTCCGTCGCCGCCTCGCCCGATCCCTTCCAGGCTTTGCGCGCTTCGGCTTTCTGCCGCTGCATGGCGGTGCTGAACGCATCTGTGTCGACGCTGATGCCGCGCGAGCGCAGCGCATCTTCGGTGAGGTCGAGCGGGAAGCCGTAGGTGTCATATAGTCGGAATGCCGTCTCGCCGGACAGCACGTCGCCCTTCTTGAGCGTACCGGTTGCCTCGCCGAGCAGTCCGAGGCCCTTCTCGAGCGTCTTTTTGAAACGCGTCTCTTCGAGCAGCAACGTCTCGGAAATAAGCGGCTGGGCGCGCTGCAGCTCGTGATAGGTGTCGCCCATCTCATGCACGAGTGCAGGAACAAGACGGTACATGAGCGGCTCTTCGGCGCCGAGCAGATGTGCATGACGCATGGCGCGGCGCATGATGCGACGGAGGACGTAGCCGCGCCCCTCATTGGACGGAAGGACGCCGTCGGCGATGAGGAAGCTGGCGGCGCGCAGGTGATCGGCGATGACGCGATGCGAAGCCTTGTGCTCGCCGGTTGCCGGTACGCCAGTCGCCGAGACGGACGCCGCGATCAGCGCCTTGAACAGATCAATGTCGTAATTGTCGGTGACGCCCTGCAGCACGGCGGCGATGCGTTCCAAGCCCATGCCAGTGTCGACCGACTGCTTGGGCAGGTTGACGCGCTCGCCGGGGGCGAGCTGCTCGTACTGCATGAAGACGAGGTTCCAGATCTCGACGAACCGGTCGCCATCGGCAGCGGGGGAGCCCGGCGGGCCGCCGGGGATCTTGTCGCCGTGGTCGAAGAAGATCTCCGAGCATGGGCCGCACGGGCCAGTGTCGCCCATCTGCCAGAAGTTGTCGTTGGTGGCGATGCGGATGATCTTGTCGTCGGAGAAGCCGGTCAGCTTCTTCCATATGGCGTAGGCCTCGTCGTCGGTGTGATAGACGGTGATGGTGAGACGTTTGGGATCGAGGCCGAATTCCTTGGTGAGCAACTCCCAGGCGAGCGGAATGGCGCGCTCTTTGAAGTAGTCGCCGAACGAGAAGTTGCCGAGCATCTCGAAGAACGTGTGGTGGCGGGCGGTATAGCCGACGTTGTCGAGGTCGTTGTGCTTGCCGCCGGCGCGCACGCACTTTTGCGACGACGCGGCGCGCACGTAGGGGCGCGTTTCCTCGCCGGTAAAGACGTTCTTGAATTGCACCATGCCAGCATTGGTGAACATCAGCGTCGGGTCGTTGCGCGGCACCAACGGCGAGGACGGGACCGCCTCATGGCCATTCTTCTTGAAGTAGTCGAGGAACGCGCGGCGGATATCGTTGACGGAGGCCATGGTTCGCTTTCGGCGGTCGCTTTTGGAGTTGGCGCCTGAGGCCAGGTCCGAAGGACCTGTTGCCCGTATTGCAGGGCCTATCCGTCGCGGATCGGATGCCTTTGTGTCAAGCACCTGCGGCGCTTTCTACCCTTTTGACGGCGCCGCGGGCGCTGGCGGAGACCCGCCGAATTCGCACCCGTACGATATGCCAGCAAAAAACGGTGCCGAGCCCTCGCCCGGCACCGTTCAGAGATCTCGTCCAGGCGCCCGCTGGATCAGCGCTTGGCGCGGGCGGGCTTCTTGGCGCCCTCGTCGTCCTCGTCGGGAAGCACGCCGTCCTCGTCCGGCTGTTCGCTGTCCTTCTCCTCGACCAGGAGCTTGTCGACGATGAGGCCTGCATTCTGGCGTACCGCCTTTTCGATGGCGGCGGCGATCTTGGGATTTTGTTTGAGGAACGCCTTAGCGTTCTCACGGCCCTGCCCGATGCGCTCGCCCTCATAGGAAAACCAGGCGCCCGACTTTTCGACAACGCCGACCTTGGAGCCGAGGTCGATCAGCTCGCCAACCTTGGAAATGCCCTCGCCGTACATGATGTCGAACTCGACCTGCTTGAAAGGCGGGGCGACCTTGTTCTTGACGACCTTGACGCGTGTCTGATTGCCGACGACGTCGTCGCGCTCCTTGATCTGGCCAATTCGGCGGATGTCGAGGCGCACGGAAGCATAGAACTTCAAGGCGTTGCCGCCCGTCGTCGTCTCCGGGTTGCCGAACATGACGCCGATCTTCATGCGGATCTGATTGATGAAGATGACCATGCAGCCGGACTTGGAGATCGAGCCGGTGAGCTTGCGCAGCGCCTTGCTCATCAGGCGTGCCTGCATGCCGGGTTGCATGTCGCCCATCTCGCCTTCGAGCTCGGCCTTGGGCGTCAGAGCCGCAACCGAGTCGACCACCAGCACGTCGATGGCGCCGGAGCGCACCAGGGTATCGGCGATCTCGAGGGCCTGCTCGCCGCTGTCGGGCTGCGAGATCAGGAGATCTTCAACCTTGACGCCGAGCTTGCGTGCGTAGACCGGATCTAGCGCGTGCTCGGCATCGACGAAGGCGCAGATGCCGCCGGTCTTCTGGGCTTCGGCCAAGACCTGCAGCGAGAGCGTGGTTTTGCCTGAGGATTCGGGACCGTAGATTTCGATGACGCGCCCGCGCGGCAAGCCGCCGATGCCCAGGGCGATGTCGAGGCCGAGGGAGCCGGTCGAGATCGCCTCCACTTCCATGGAGGCATCGTTGGCGCCGAGGCGCATGACCGAGCCCTTGCCATGCATCTTCTCGATTTGAGAAAGCGCAGCCTCCAAGGCCTTCATCTTGTCCATAGCACCCCCGTCTACGACCTTGAGTTCCGGCCGGTTTGTCATCTCGTCCACCTATATGGCAAGGCTTGAGCGTTCTCAATTTCGACTCGAATGTACACTTTTTGTTCTTGTTGGTCCACTTGCACTCGCGGCTTGAAAGTCGGGCGGGCAAATCGCCTGGGCATCGTTGCCAATTGGCCGCAAGCGCAACTCTGCCAACGCGCTAAACTCACTGATCATTCATTTGAGCCGATTCGCGAGCCTCGATGGCCGACATCGCGACAGTTGCGGAAGAGCTGGCGGCCGAGAAGGCGCCGGCCGAGATGCCCGCGCCCCAATCGGCTGCGGCTGAACCGGACGCCGCAGGGGGACCGGCCGTCGAGGTTGCCGGGCTCATTGGTGCGCTCGATGCCGACCAGCGCATCCGCGCCGGCGCTGAACGCGGCGAGCGCACGTTGTGGGTGAGCGCTGCTTGCGTGACATTCTTATACGTCGCGCTGATCGCTGCCTCGATCATGGATCTGGGCGGCCTCTCGGCCATCGAGCAGGAACTACACCGCCAGGAGCGCGAACGGCGGGGACAAGACGCCAACTCGATCAGCGTCGAGCTGGTGCCCGATCCCGACATCAAATCCAAGACCGAGAAGTGGCAGGACGGCGCCAATGGAGCGCCGACGCCCAATCCTCCGCAGCCGCAACAGCAGGCGGCGCTGCCGCAAGAGCCGGTCGAAGCAGAGCCGACAGAGCAGCCAAGCGAGCAGAAGCCGGAAGAGAAGCCTGCGGAGGAAGAAGCCAAGAAAGAGCCCGAGAAGGAGACGGATGAGAAGCAGCACGACGGTGGACAGCCATCGCTTCCCGATCTGGAGGCGATGCTCGATGCGGCCGCCAACGACCTCTCTGAACAGGTGAAGCGGCACTACGATCGCAAGCCCAGACGCCAGCAACAGGAGCAGCAACAACAACAGGCAACGTACTCCGGCGGCGGGCTCAAGGTGCGTGGCGTCGGTGCCAGTGGCAAATCGGACGAGTTCTCCAAGAGCGTCATCGAGGCGTTGATGAAGACGCGCCCTGGTCCGGTGGCGCTATGGGGGCGGGTGCTAGTCACGTTCCAGATCACCCAGCAGGGCGACCTGCTCTACGTGCGGGTGCTGCACTCGAGTGGCAACAAGGCGATGGACGATGCGGCGGTGAATGCCATCCATCGGGCCAAATTCGTCAAGCCGCCGCCGGGCCTTCCTGCCGACGCGCGCACGTACATCATCGACTACATCTTCGGCTGATCCGGCGCGCTAAATTTTCCGGGACGTATCGAAGGCTCGCGCCGATTCCACCGTGGCCGGAGCGCCACAACCAAGTCGCAGCGAATCAGACAATGTGCACAACCTGTGGGAATCCCATCCTGGGAGGGCACGATGCGCGTTGCTGCTGTCTTGACCGCGCTGGTCCTCTTCTCGAGCGCCGCGCAAGCTGATGAGTATGTCTCGACGGCATCGCGTCCGTCGATTGCACCGGGACCGAGCGGCTGGCATTACCAGTTTACGCCGTATGCCTGGCTTCCATGGATTGACGGCGATGTCAGCGTCAAAGGACGTGATTTCTCGATCAGCCAGAACCCCGGACAGGTTCTCGATTCGCTCGATTTCGCCTGGATGAGTTACCAGCAGATGCGGCGCGGCGCGATCACGCTCTATTCGGATGTCCTATACACAAAGAACAGCAATTCAGCGGGTTTCGCGCGTTCGAGGTCGTTCTCGCCGCACGTCAGCGGGACGGTCGGCGCTGCTGTTTCGGCCGACTACCAGCAGTGGATCGTCGAGTTCGGCGGCATGTACGAGACCAACCGGTGGCGGCTCGCACCGGGTCCGGGTGCAGCGGACACGACCCTCGATCTGTTGGCGGGTGGACGCTACTGGCATCAAGAACTCGATGTCGACGTGGCGCTCGCGGGAACGCTCAACGTCGACGGGCTGATCGTATCGGGCTCGACAGCTGAGGCGCGCTCGGGCGGTGTTGGATGGATCGATCCATTCATCGGCGCGCGAATGACTTTCCACCGCAGCCCGGACGATTATTTCGTCGTTCGCGGTGACATTGGCGGTTTCAATGTCGGTAGCCGCCTTACCTGGCAGGCGATCGCCACTTACAATTTCTATCTCGGCACGCACTCGGCCATCGATTTTGATGGCTACCTCGGCTACCGCGCGCTGTCGGTCGACTACGTCGACGGTGGTGGGACAGACCGCTACGAGTTCGATGTCATCCAGCAGGGGCCGGTGGTCGGCATCACGGGCCGGTTCTAATGGCCTCTACTCGGTGCTCAGGAGCCCGGGAGTGAGACTTTGGACCAGAAGGCTTGGGCACGTGCGATGTTATGCTTTGGCCAGTCCTGGAAGTAGCTCTGCGATGTGGCACTGGCGAAGCAATAGAGCCTGCCGTCATCGGGATCGACCCAGTTGATCGAGCAATCCGCCTTTATTTTCGTGCCGGCTGCCAGGCCGATGGGATCGTAACCGTCGAATTCGCCCTTCATATTCGTCGGGGGAACGACAGCTTTCCATATCCCCGTGCCGGGATGTCGAAGTGGCGCGGTGTTTACCTGGAGTTGCGCCTTGGATTGGTCGTCGGCCTGAGCGCCCAGCGCTGAGGCCACTACCAAAGCAGTGACGAGGACTCCCATGCCCAAGCTGCTATTCATGTGTGCGCCTCCCTGCTGACCTGGAATAACTACCATCTATTCGAGCGCTTGCAGGGGCTTCCAGTTGGGGTCGTCAAACTCTTGCGGGTACCGCGCTAGCGCGGCATCGGCTTGGGCGAGGCCATCGTTCGCCGTCACGTCCCCGGAAGGCTTTGCCACGGCACCCAGTCCGGTCACTATCTCCTGCAGGAGAAGGCGCAGCTTCTCGAGCGCATCGCCCGTCAGTGTCGTCGTCGACAAGATGCGATCGGCCTCAACCTTCACCTGAGCGGCAAAACGCATCGCATGGTCAGGTGGCATGCGCCGATGCGTGACCAGCGAATGGTTGGTGGTGACGACATCGCGGATGGCGTGCATGCCCTTGCGTACCGGCTCGTCGGTGGGCAGGGGTGCGAAGGCGAAGCCAGCGCGGGGGATAATCTTGTCGGCGAACGACGGCGGCGCGAACAGGAGCGCGCCGAACACGGCAAGTGCGATAAGTCGAATGGCGGACATGCGCAATACTCGGCCCCTCGGTTAGCGGCCGAGCTCCTCCTTCACCTTGGCGGCCAGCTGCGGCAGGGAGAACGGTTTCGGCAGGAATGCGAAGTTCTCATCGCCCAGTGCTGACTTGAAGGCATCGTTTGGATAGCCCGACACGAAAATGATCTTGATGTCGGGATTGGTCTTGCGCAACTCCTTCAGCAGGGTCGGGCCGTCCATTTCGGGCATGACGACGTCGGAGACCACGATGTCGACCTTGCCCTTGTGCTTTTCCATCACCTCTAGGGCTTCGACGCCGCTTGCGGCTTCCAGAACCTTGTAGCCTTGGCGCTTCAGCGCTCGCGCCGCGAAGTTGCGCACCACCTCTTCGTCCTCAACGAGGAGCACGCGGCCCGTGCCGGTCAGGTCGGCGGCCTTCTGCTCCTTCTTCTTCTCCTTCACGACCACCACCTCGTCGTCCTTATCGGCGTGATGGCGCGGCAGGTAGATGCGGAAGGTGGTGCCCTTTCCGATATCGCTGTCGGGATAGATGTAGCCGCCGGACTGCTTCACCATGCCGTAGACGGAGGCGAGGCCGAGGCCGGTTCCCTTGCCGATGGCCTTGGTGGTGAAGAACGGCTCGAAGATCTTGTCCATCACCTCGCGGCTCATGCCCTGGCCGGTGTCGCTGACCTCGATGAGCACGTATTCGCCGGGCGCGAACTCGCGGTTCTCGAACTTCTGCGTCTCACGCTCGGGAACGTTGCGGGCGCGGATGGTGAGCGTGCCACCATCGGACATCGCGTCCTTGGAGTTGGTGATGAGGTTGAACAGCGCCTGCTCGAACTCGTGCTGGTCGACCTTCACATTCCACAGGTCGGGCGCGGTGGAGATACGCAGCTCGCTCTTCTCGCCGAGGTATCCCTTCAGCATGTTGAACTGGTCGGTCAGCACGTCGGCGAGGTTGATCACCTCGTTTTGCAGCGTCTGCTGACGGGCGAGAGCCAAAAGCTTCCGCACCAGTTCTGCGGCGCGATTGGCGCTGGCCTGAATGTTCTTGATGTCCTTGTAGGCGACGTCGGTGCGGCGGTGCTGGCCGAGCAGCATGTCCGAGAAGCCGAGGATCGCCGTGAGCATATTGTTGAAGTCGTGGGCAATGCCGCCGGCGAGCTTGCCGACGACTTCCATCTTCTGGCTTTGCGCGAAGCGTGCTTCGAGCGCCTTCTGCTCGGTCGCATCGACGACATAGAGAATAGCCGCCTCGCGCACGCCGCCGGTGGCGAAGGGACTCATATAGACGCGTGTAACGAGATCGCGCTTGGTGCCCGACGTAATGTCGATGGGCACATTGTGGGCGCGCCCAGAGATGACTCGCTTGAGGCCCTCTTCTACGGCGAGGCGCGTTGTCGGATCGGCGGCGCGGGCGAGCGCGTCGGCTGCCGCCATGCCAGTGCCGGCGGCGCCATCGAGCACCATTCGGCAAAATGCCGAATTAGCGCTGACGATGCGACCGTCGGAGCCGAGCATGGCGATGCCGAAGGGCGCCGACTGGAAAAAGCGGGCGAAGCGCGCTCCGGAAGCGTCGCCATCGAATTCCGCGGCCGCCTCGCCGGCGAGATCGACGACGGCAATCGTCGCTCCCTTGCCGCTCGGGGCCGCACGGGCCAGAAGCCGCACCGGCATAACGCGGCCGTCTTCGTGAATAAGATCGACGTCGAGCGCCTCGAGTTGCTCGCCGTTTCCGGCGGCGAGGCGCGGCAAGAGAGCGGCGCCGTCGCCCGATGCAATGTCGGCAAGCGTCAGGCGTTGCTCGACCACGTGCTTGGCTGAACGGCCTATCCAGCGCGCCAGTGTGGCGTTGACGCGTAGCAGCGCCCCGTCGACACCGACCGAGGCAAAGCCAATTGGCGCATTGTCGAACTGGGAAAGCTGCACTTCGATGCCGGCGATGCGAGCCGCCTCGTCCCGACGCTCAGCGGTGACGTCGGAGAGTCGCCACAGGACGAGGGGTACGTCCCCGGCAGCTTCTGCGGGCGCGATCGGGCTTACCGACAGTTGCAAACTGTTGCGCTTGCGGCTTCCAGGGACACTGCTGGCGACGGAAAATTCCTCGGTGAGAGGCTCGCCACGCTCGGCTGAGCGCGTGAGACGGAAAAGCGCGGCGCTGGCGTTTGCGTCCCTGGCCAAGAGTTGCTGCAGAGCGGCGACGCTGTCGCGCTCGCCATTGCCGACGATCGCCGCGAATGCGGCATTGGCATACTTTGGCTCGCCTTCACGGCTGGCAATCATGACGCCGACATCCATGCTGTCGGCGCCGGCTCTGACAAGATCCGCAAGGGGGGCTCGACGACCGATGCGAAGATAGCCGCCCGAATAGGCGAACAGGGCGGACAGACCGATTGTGGCCAGCACTCCCAGCATGATGACGAGCACAGGTGTGCCCGCACCGCTCGCCACGACGCCGAAGGCGATTAATCCGCCGAGAGCGATGGCGCCGATGGTCGGCAGGTAGCTGCTCAACCCTTGCATCGGTGAGATGGCATCAAAAGGAGCGGACGGCAGCTCGATGGCGTCGTGCTCGCGCATACGCAGGGAAGTTATCTGATTCTGAGTGCTGGGGGCGTGGGGCGCCGGCATGGGCGATGTACTCTGATACGCATTACACACAAGAAGCTCGCACCTACTAAACTCGCGTTGCACTGGCTGGATTGGCCTGAATTTCGTGGCTCGGCGGTCGGTCGGTGGCGGCGCTTTACCCGTAAAGAGTTCGATCATTAGGGTTAAAATCGCCTAAACTCGCGGCTATACCCGTGGCAGGTCCGCTGCCATGCTGCGCACCAAATCGAAAGAGCTAAAGATCTGCGCAACTTACACCCGCAGAGTGAGAAATGACGGAAGTTCTGCTGCGAGTCCTCGCCGTTGC
Organism: Hyphomicrobium sp.; assembly: GCA_041659545.1. GTDB lineage: Bacteria > Pseudomonadota > Alphaproteobacteria > Rhizobiales > Hyphomicrobiaceae > Hyphomicrobium_A. The sequence goes on along the minus strand of JBAZYB010000006.1, from coordinate 16,347 downwards.
TTTTGCTGCCGCCGCGGTGGTGGCGGTTGCTGTCATCGCCCGAAAAATGATGCGCGGGCCGCGTCTCTCGACCCTGTTTGCACCAAAACCCGCGCGGCGAATCGCCGTCATCGAGCAGGTGGCTATAGACGCCAAGAGAAAGCTGGTCCTTGTTCGGCGCGACAACATTGAGCATTTGCTCATGACGGGAGGGCCGATCGACGTCGTGGTGGAGACCGGCATTGGCGCGACGCATCGGGCGTCGGACGCAAAGACCTCGCCCTCCGGGTCTGCACACGCGCCTCACCCGCTCGGTCTTGCGGCCGAGTGACACCGGCAGCCAAAGCAATCACCGTTTCCTGCGCGGAGAAATCTTTATGCGCCGATCATTGTCGATGACGAGGCTTCTCGCCCTCGCAATGTGCCTAGCAGGCGCCGTGAGTGGCGGAACTGCGTTCGCACAAACGGCGACCACACCCTGGCAGGCAACGACGGCGCCAGCGGCAGTGCCCGCGGCGCAGGAGCCATCGCCGGCGGATACCGCGCCGAGCAAAAGTGCTCCGGTTCAGAACACGCAGGCTGCGGCGCCCTCATCGCCGGCGCCTGGGGCAACGAGCCCAGCGCCATCCGCCACTCCTGCTGCTCCACAGCCGACTTCGCCCGTCAAGAGCTCCACGGCGTCATCGCCGGCGACAGCCGCTCCGCCCGCGGCGGCCGTGGCCGCAGGGGCAGCGGCGCCGGCACAGCCACCCGCGAACGCCGCGCCTGCTGCCGCAGCGCCGACCCCACCCGTGCAAGCGGCGAATCCTTCGGGCGCCGCACCAACAACACCAGCGCCGCCGCCAGCTGCCGCTGTGCCTCAGGCTGCGCAGCCTGCGGGTGCCGGCGCACCGCCACCGGCAGCTGGGGTTGCGGCACCGGCCACGCCCGCGGCCCCTGCGCCGCCGACACCTGCGGAACAAACCGCGCCGATGCCCGAGCCGAAGGCGGCAGGCATCCCCGTCGAGGAGTTGGTCAGGCCCGTCAATAATCTGAACGCGGCGGTCGAGGCGGCGGAGAAAAATCTCGAGCAATCTCCCGGCGGGCAACGCGATCTCGCGGCCCTGCGCGCCAAGATTGAAAAGATCGAGATCAACGCCAAGAGCGCCGCGGAAAGCCTACGGCCGCGACTCGAGGAAGTACGCTCGCAGATTGCCAAACTCGGCGCTCCACCGACTGGCGATGAGCCGCCCGAATCCAGCGACGTCGCCGCGGAACGGCAACGGCTCAACGGCATCGCGGCGCAAATCGACGGCGCGATCAAAAAGTCGGCGCTCATTGAACTGCGCGCGCGCCAGCTCGTCAGCCGCGTGCAGCATGCACGCCAAGGCATTTTTACGCGCTTTCTGTTTCGCCAGACCGACACGCCACTGCAGTGGAACGTCTGGGTCCAGGCGAGCAGCCAGGTTCCCCTCGTCAATCGGCAGATCGGTTTCATTCTTTCCAATTGGTGGTCGGTCGCCAAGCACCACCAGTTAGGGCTGCTGGCCATCTTCGGCGCGGCGCTGCTCAGCTACTTCGCTTTGCGCCTGCTGATGCGCCGGCTCATCCACGCCAAGCTCGACGCAGGCGGTGCCTCGGTACCCTCAACGTCGCAGCGGGCCGCTGCGGCAGCCTGGACGACGCCTGCTCTCGCGTTGCCGGCAGTGGTGGCTTTGGTGATCATCTATATCGGGTTCGATGAACTCGGCTTGCTCTATTGGCAGGTGGAGAAATTTGCCCAAGCGGCGCTGTTCCCACTGTTTGTGATGATCGGGATCAGGGCGTTGGCGCGGGCGCTGCTGCAGCCGAATCGACCACGTTGGCGCCTGTTCGATCTCAGCAATGCGAGTGCACGCGCGATGTGCCTTGCCGTCGAAGGCATCGCCTTCGTCTATGCGGTCGACTATCTCACTCAGCGACTGGTCAGCATTCTTGCGTTGCCGCTGTCGTCGAGCATCGTGGCGGCTTTTATCGCCAGCCTCTTCTATGCGGCGTTGCTGCTGGTCATCGCCCGCACGCCCGTCGCGGCGCAGAGCGCCACTTCGGGGATCGCGGTGTCGCGATGGACTCCCTACGCCCTGAAGATTCCGATCCTGTGTCTTGCGGCGTTGCTGATTGCGACGTCGCTGTTCGGCTATGTGGCGCTCGGGCGCTATGTCGTCACCCAGCTACTGACTACGGGTGCTGGGCTGCTGATCGTTGCCGTGCTCTACACGGCTATACGGTCCCTCGTGCCCGAGCCCAGCGAGCGCTCAAGCGGCATGAATGCGATCATCGAGCAGAGATTCAGCCTTGATGACTTCGGGCGCACCCAGCTGGCGCGGGTGCAGCGGGCACTGCTCACCATCCTGCTCCTCGTCGTAGCGATACCGCTGCTATTGCTCTCCTGGGGCCTCTCCACTGCCGACATTATGAGCTGGGCGCGTGCGGCGCTGTTCGGCTTTGAGGTGGGCGGAATACATATCTCGCTTTCGCGTATTCTCGTCGCCATCGGGCTGTTCGCCGTTCTGCTCGCCGTGACGCGCCTCGTTCAGCGCTGGCTTGCCGCGGGCGCCCTGGCGCAAGGACGCATCGAAGCGGGCCTGGCCAATTCCATCTACACGGGCGCGGGGTATATCGGCTTTGCGCTCGCCTCGCTGGCGGCCATCTCTTACGCCGGCTTCGACATCACCAGCCTCGCCATCGTCGCTGGTGCGCTTTCGGTCGGCATCGGCTTCGGGCTGCAGTCGATCGTCAACAACTTCGTCTCCGGCCTCATCCTGCTCGTCGAGCGGCCCATCAAGGTCGGCGATCGTGTGACCGTCAACGGGCAGGAGGGGTTTGTCCGCCGCATCTCGGTGCGCTCGACGGAGATCGAGACGTTCGACCGCGCCAGCCTCATCGTCCCCAACTCCGAGTTCATCACCGCGACAGTCACCAACTGGACGCACAGGAATGCCCTCGGGCGGGCGCTCATCAAGGTGGGGGTGAGCTACGATTCAGACCCCGAGCAGGTGCTGGGCATCCTGCTCAAGGTGGCGCTCGAATGCCCGCACGTGCAAAAGCACCCGCCAGCTTGGGCGGGTTTCGACGACTTCGGCGCCGACAGCCTCAATTTCATTCTCGTTGCTGTGGTCCCGGACGTGAACAAGGTCATCGACGCCCGCTCCGACCTGCGCGTCCGCATCCTCAAGGCTTTCCGCGAAGCGCGCATCGAGATCCCGTTCCCGCAGCGGGACATCAACGTGCGCGACGTCAGCGGATTGGAAAAGCTACTGGGGCGGTCCGTCGGCGGACGCAGCACAGGCGAACGCGACGACGACGAGGCAGAGTCGGCAGAGGCGCAACCGCAGAGGCCAAATGGAGACTGACGTCAGCGAGCGGACGGCGACGCACGTCGCGATCAATCCTCGCGGTAGACGCGCTCGCGGCGTTCGTGGCGCTCCTGCGCCTCGACGGAAAGCGTCGCTATCGGGCGCGCATCGAGCCGCTTGAGGCCGATCGGCTCCCCGGTCTCCTCGCAGAAGCCGTAAGAACCGTCTTCGATACGAGCGAGCGCCGCATCGATCTTGGCGACCAGCTTGCGCTGGCGATCGCGGGCTCTCAATTCGAGCGCGCGGTCGGTCTCGGAGGTGGCGCGGTCGGCGAGGTCGGCGTGCTGCGTTGCTTCCTCATGCATGCCTGCCAGCGTCTCACGCGTCTGGCGAATGATCTCGTCCTTCCAGGCAATGAGCTTATTGCGGAAATACAACCGCTGGCGCTCATTCATGAATGGCTCGTCCTCGGAGGGACGGTAGTCAGCTGGCAGCACAATCGACGAAGACTTGGCGCGTGCCGTCATCTTTTTCCCCGCAACCTTCTGCTTTACGACTACCTGTCTTTCGACAGTCTTCTTGTCACTTGCCTTCAGATTTGACGCCGCTTTGGTCCTGGGAGCCGAGCCATTGCTTTTGGCCACGCGCGAAGGTGAGGCGCGGCTCACGGAGGAGGCCTTCGCCTTCGTAGGCTTCTTGGCGCTTCGCTTGCTCATCCGGGCCTCCGTGAGGCTTTTAGAGAGACGGCCGGTCCCTCAACCGGCGGTAACAAGCTGCTTTAGGCGCCTCCTATTGGCGGCAGAGGCGACTTATGTCAAGGCGTTCTGCAGACAGACTTAAGTTGCGGACGGGAAAGAAAAAGGCACCGCCTACGAATCGGTCTCCAGGACCTGCATTCGCCTTCGCAGGAGGCAACGCAGGGCCTGGCGGCAACACTTTGCCCGGCTTGCCCTTGCTCGGCATGCGTTCGGGCCCCTAATGTCGATGCGGCACCGCCCCCAGAAGGACCCCCTCCCGCCGATGAAGTTTGAAGGAACGCGCCGCTACGTAGCGACGGACGACCTCAAGGTCGCCGTCAATGCTGCCATCACCCTCGCCCGGCCGCTGCTGATCAAGGGGGAACCCGGGACCGGCAAGACGGCGCTGGCCCTGGAGGTTGCCGAGGCGCTCGGCGTGCCGATCATCGAGTGGCATATCAAATCGACGACCAAGGCGCAGCAGGGCCTCTACGAATACGACGCCGTATCGCGACTACGCGACAGCCAGCTCGGCGATCCGCGCGTGCAGGACATCAAGAACTACATCAAGCGCGGCAAACTCTGGGAGGCGTTCGATGCGCCCGTGCGCCCCGTGTTGCTGATCGACGAGATCGACAAGGCCGACATCGAGTTCCCCAACGACCTGTTGCAGGAACTCGATCGCATGGAGTTCTTTGTCTACGAGACGGGCGAAACGGTGAAGGCGAGCAACAGACCAGTTGTCATCATCACGTCCAATAACGAGAAGGAGCTTCCCGACGCGTTCCTGCGCCGTTGCTTCTTCCATTACATCAAGTTCCCAGACGATGAGACGATGCGCCAGATCGTCGACGTGCACTTTCCGGGGCTCAAGGGCCGCCTCGTGGCGGAGGCGATGCGCATCTTCTATGAGCTGCGCGAGTTGCCGGGCCTGAAGAAGAAGCCATCGACGTCGGAACTGCTCGACTGGCTGAAGCTGCTGCTCAACGAGGATATTTCAGCCGACACGCTGCGCGAGAACGACGCGCGCAAGCTCATTCCTCCGCTGGCTGGAGCACTGCTCAAGAACGAGCAGGACGTCCACCTGTTCGAGCGCATCGCGTTCATGGCGCGCCGCCGCGGAGAGTAATTCATCATGGCCGACGATGACGCCACCTCGCCCGTCTCCAACGTGTCGGATACGGCGAGCTGGGTGGCGTCGTATCGGGCAATTGAAACGCGCCGCGCCGACGCCATCTTCAAGGATCCGCTCGCCGAGCGATTGGCCGGCGAGAAGGGCCGTGCCATCGTCGCCCGCGCGGCCAAGCACATGCACAACGGCTGGCCCGTCATCGCGCGCACCAAGGTGATCGACGATATGGTGCTGGAGTGCGTGGCGAACGGCTGCGACTGCGTGCTCAACCTCGCGGCGGGTCTCGACACGCGGCCGTATCGGCTCGATCTGCCGCAACAGCTTCACTGGGTCGAGGCCGATCTTCCCGGGATCATCGAGGAGAAGACGGCGCTACTGGCCGGCGAGAGGCCGCACTGCCATCTCGAACGGGTGAAGGTGGATCTCGCCGACGCTTCGGCGCGCGCTCGATTCCTCGATGGCGCAGTTGGAGAGCACAAGCGGGTGCTGGTGCTCACCGAGGGGCTCGTCATGTACCTCGAGGACGAGACCGTGCGCGAACTATCACGCGATCTGGAGCGGCCCGGAATTGCCTGGTGGATCCTCGACAGCATCAGCCCAGCGGTTCTGAAGGGCTTCATGCGCAACATGTCCGACCTTGGACGGGCGCCGATGCATTTTGCGCCGGCGCATGGGGTGGCCTTCTTCGAGGATCTCGGCTGGCAAGTTGCGGCCATGCGTTCGCTGGTTGCTGAGGCAAAGCGGCTTCACCGCCTCCCCTGGCATCTTTACCTCATCATGCTGCTGCCGTTTCCCCAGCCCGATCCTCGGAACCTTGGGACTGCCATGTGGTCGGCCGTCGTGCAGCTGCACCGCGCCCCGCCGGCCGGCTGACTGCAAAACCGTTACATTCCGTGAAGCCGAATGCCATGCAGCCGCCGCAATGGGGCAGCGTGGATTGCCGGTCGCTGGCCCTTGCGGGCCCAACGGGGAGACGACATGACCACCACAGGCGGGGCGAGGCCGCAGAACGACGATCGCTTATTGACGAGCCTGAGCGCTTCTCTCGGCTATGGGGGCCTGCAGGCAACGGTCATATCGGCGTTGGCGCTCGTTCTCTCGGCATTCTCACTCTACGAGTCGAGCTTCAAGACAGCCGATATCGAGATCTACATTCCCCCAGTGGTTCAGTATGCGCGCGACGGCGGTGGCGATACGGAAGTGTTCGTCGTACCCGTCACGATTACCAATTCGGGCGCGCGCACCGGCACCGTCTTGTCTATGGAACTCAACGTCGAGGACCTGAAAACCAAGCGCGTGAAGCGCTACTACAGCGCCTTCCTGGGCGAGCATCAGGTCGATGCCGATGCGCCGAACCGCTCGTTCGCGCCGCTGTCGATACCTGGCCACGGCACCTTCACCGATACCGTGCGCTTCTATCCCGTCGGCAACCCGTTCCCGAAGATCGCCGAAGAAGCGGGCGACTTTAAACTCACGCTGAGCCTCGTCACGGCCGCCCCGGCGCGCCCGGACCTCATCGAGCGCCTGCTGGCCAAGAAAATCGAGCCCGTCAGCTTCGAGCGTACGCTCCCGTGGATTTCCGAACAGCAGCTGGGTTCGCGGCGCATCACCATTGCGATGCCCGAGAAGGGCTGGACCGCCGGCCCCGCAGCACCAGACGCTGCGACAACTAGCGCACCGTGAGTGCGCCTCCTGCAACCGCGAAAAATGAACTTCAGCTGACACGCAGCTTCAGGCATCGTTCAAAGGTCATCGTCTAAGCTCACGGCAAGATGTGCGAATTGAAGTGGAGAGTTCCATGGCAGAGTTCTTTCGCGGCAGCCTGATCATCCTCATGGGCATGACTGTGATGGCCGCAGGCGTGATGGTCATCTTCTACGGCTGACGATCGCCGAGGGCACGTGGCGAACTTGCCGCGGCACCCGCTTAGCTCTAGCAAAGGGGACCATCGAGAGGTTCCCCTTGCCCACGTCCGAGCCCGCAAACAACCTTGACGATCCAACGCGCCAGCCCTGGCATCGTGCCGGGGCCGCGCTAACGGACATGATGACACCGACGCTGCGGCTCGGCGTCACCGGGCTGTCCCGCGCCGGCAAGACCATTTTCATCACAGCGCTGATCCGCAATCTCGTCTCCGGTGGGCGGCTTCCGTTCTTCATGCCTGAGGCCGAGGGGCGCATCGAGCGCGCCTACCTTGAGCCCCAACCTGACGATCAGGTGCCGCGCTTCGACTACGAGGGGCATCTCGATGCCCTGGCGCGCAACCCGCCGGACTGGCCAGAGAGCACGCGGCGTCTCAGCCAAGTCCGCGTCACCATCGAGTTCAAGTCGGCGAGTGTCCTGCGCCGCGCTTTCGGTATCTCGCGGCTCAACCTCGACGTGGTCGACTATCCCGGCGAATGGCTGGTCGATCTGCCGCTGCTGGACATGACCTACAATGAGTGGTGCGCCGAGGCCGTCGAACAGGCGCAAGCGCCGCGCCGGCAGGCTCATTCCAAAGACTGGCGCGATTTTCTGGCCAGCGTCGATGCCTCGGGTCCCAAGGACGAGAAGGCGGCCTTGCGCGGGTCGAGTTTGTTCGCTGCCTATCTAAAAGCTGCGCGCGCCGACGACCACGTGCTGCACACGACGGGCCCGGGGCGCTTCCTGCTGCCAGGCGACCTCGAGGGGTCGCCATTGCTCACGTTCTGTCCCCTCGCCCTCGGCGACAAGCCGAGCTACGGGCGCTCATCGCTCGCCGCGATGATGGCGCGGCGCTTCGAAAGCTATAAGGCGCACGTCGTCAAACCGTTCTTCCGCGATCATTTCAGCCGGCTCGATCGGCAGATCGTGCTCGTTGATGTGCTCGGGCCGCTCAACGAGGGAGGGGATGCAGTCGTCGACCTGGAGCGCGCGCTCGATGCCATCTTGCGCGTGTTCCGCATCGGCGCGGGCAACTGGTTCAGTTCGCTGTTCGCACGCCGTATCGACAAGCTGTTGTTCGCTGCCACCAAGGCAGACCACATCAATTCGTCCAGCCATGACCGATTAGAGGCCATCACCCGCGTGATTATCGACCGGGCTTTGGGCCGCGCAACCGATACGGGCGCAGACGTGGGCGTGCAGGCGCTCGCAGCCTTGCGGGCGACACGCGAGGCCGATGCCAAGGTCGGCGACGAATGGCTGCCGTGCATCGTCGGCATTCCGATGCCGGGCGAGCGCATCGGCGAGAAGGTCTTCGACGGCAATACGGAAGCGGCCGTGTTCCCCGGCGATCTGCCGGCCAATCCGCGCGATGCCTTGAAGCCCGATGCCGCACCGGCGGGTCTGCATTTCGTGCGCTTTCGTCCGCCGCGTCTGCTGGCACCGGGCATCGACGGGGAGTCCCCTCCCCTGCCGCATATCCGGCTCGATCGCGCCCTCAATTTCCTGCTCGCGGATTGGCTCGCATGACATCTGATTCAGATATGCGCCGACCGCGCAGCTTCGCACCCGACGATCCCGCGTTGCGCGCCACCGCGCCCGAAGCGGCCGAGACGCCGCCATCCGATAGCGGACCGTTGGCTGGCAGACGGCGGCGGCAAGCCTCGCGCACCACGGTGCGGCCGACGGCTAGCGATCTGTCGCGCGGCTTCCGCTGGGGGGCCGTGCTGCTCTCCGGCCTCGTCGGACTGATCGCGCTTTCCACGACGATGTGGTTCGCGCGATATGTCGAGGTTGCCCTCGAGCGACAGGATTGGGTCGGGTGGCTGGCCTTCGGGCTGCTGAGCCTCGTGGGCATTTCCGCACTGGCCCTTATCCTGCGCGAAATCTATGGCCTCTTCCGACTTGCCCGCCTCAGCGCGCTGCGCAAGGAAGTCACGCACGCGCTCGACACCGGCGATGGGGCGAGCGAGCGGCGCGCCGTGCAACATCTAACGGGCATGCTGGCTGGCCGCGCCGACTTGCAGTGGCCGCTGGCGCGCTTTGCCGAGCACGAGCGAGCGGTGCTGAACCCAGGCGAACTGCTGGGACTCGCCGACCGCGAGTTGCTCATGCCGCTCGACCAAGAAGTGCGTCGTACCGTGCTGGCGGCGGCGAAACGCATCGGTATGGTGACGGCTATCAGCCCCATGCCGTGGATCGCCATGCTTTACGTGCTGATCGAGAACCTCAGAATGCTTCGCGGCATCGCCGGGTTGTACGGCGGACGCCCAGGGCCGTTGGGCGGTCTGCGTCTGGCGCGTCTCGTGATCGGGCACATCCTGGCGACCGGCGGCGTTGCCCTGACCGATGACCTGCTTGGCCAATTCCTCGGGCAAGATCTGTTGCGGCGGCTGTCGCGGCGGCTGGGCGAAGGGGCTTTCAACGGTGCGCTGACGGCGCGAGTTGGCGCAGCCGCCGTCGAAGTCTGCCGGCCGTTGCCGTTCATCACCGCTCCGCCGGTGCGGGCACGCGATATGTTGGCAGAGGCTTTCCGGCGCAACGCGACTTCTACCCAGTGACACGAGCCGAGAGAGGCTTCGACTGCGTCGGATGTCGCGTGCGTCGATGGCCGCGCCTCAGGCGGCGCGCGTAATCTCGACCACCTGCGCGCCCTCGTTTGCGCGCATGGCGATGTGATCGGCCCACTCACCGGATGCGCGGCGGGCACTCTCGACGATGGCCGGGACGCTGCGGTTGTCGCGCGTCGACAGCAGCGCGCGCAACGGCCACCAAGTCGAGCGCGAGGTCAGCCAGCTCATCGGTGCGGACAACACCAACCCAAGGATCACGGGTGACATCCAGGCCATGACCAGCGGCGAAGCTTCGTAGCAGGCCAGCCCCATGCCTACACCGGTCAGCATGTGCCAGCGGTGATACCGCACGGCGTCGGCAAATGTAATTCCGTTGCCATCGCGGCTCTGCGCGCGCCAGCCAGAGTCGATGCCGAACAGCACCTGGAAAACGGCCATGGTTTGCGTGACCATGAGAATGGGCGAGAGCAGGATGGAGAACGCCGTTTCGGTGATCACACCAAGCACGGCGCGGCTCACGCCCCATGCCTCACGTGCGTGGCGGGCGCGCTTGATTTCGAGTGCGAGGCCCAAGAACTTCGGCAGCAGCACGATCAGCATCGTAGCGAAGAAGAGCCGCAGTGCGGCACCGGGATCCGTCACCGGCCACACGGGAAACAGCGTCTTCTCATCAATGAAGTAGCTGGGGATCATCTGCTGGCCTTGCAGGGCCAGCACGACGCCGACGATCAGCGACGACGCCCAGACAAGCGACATGAGGTAGGACGTAGCGCCCATCAATAGATGCAGGCGACCCATGGTGGTGATGTTGGAGCTGAACACGATGCCCAGATGCTGCAGGTTGCCCTGCGCCCAGCGCCGATCGCGAGCGACAACATCCGGCAGCGTCGGCGGCTGACCCTCGTATGTGCCCTCGACGGTCGGAACCATGTGCACGCCCCAATCGGCGCGGGCGAGCAGCACAGCCTCCACAAAATCGTGGCTCTGGATGTCGCCGCCGAACGGCGCACGTCCAGGAAGTGTCGGCAATCCGGCGGCGGAGGCAAATGCCAGCGTGCGGATGATGGCGTTGTGACCCCAGTAGTTGCCCTGGTCGCGATGCCAGAAGGCAAGGCCTGCGGCGACGAGCGGTCCATAGACATTGGATGCGAACTGCGTGAGGTACTGCAGCAGCGTCGTGGCGCCCGTGAGCCGCGGAACGGTCTGGATGAGACCTGCCGTCTGATCGCGCTGCATGGCGAGGGCCAAGCGAACGAGCGTCGTGCCCGACATCACGCTGTCGCCGTCAAGAATGACGAAATGCTCGTAGGCACCACCGAAGCGGCGCACCCAGTCCTTGATATTGCCCGCCTTGCGCGCGTGGTTCTCACGCCGGCGGCGGTAGTGCACCGGCATAATATCTTTGAGGCGGTGACGCAGGGCGCGATAGGCGCTCTCCTCGGCTGCGCCGCCGCGCTCATCGCGCGTGTCCGAAAGAATAAAGACATCGAATGCCGATGCAGCATCCATAGACTGCAACTCGAGTGCAATGGCCTGCACGGTGCCGGCGATGCGTGCCGGATCCTCGTGGTAGACGGGGAAAAGCAGCGCGGTGCGCGCGGAGAGAGTCGCGCCAGGTAGTGGCAGATCGATCGTATCGGCCTTTTCGCCGCCGAAGAGGGGGATGAACCCCAGCGCGGCATTGAGCGAGCCGATCGCGATCCAACCGAAGGCGATCGTCGAAAGAATGAGGAACAGCACCTGCAGTGGCGTCGCCTGTTCCACGGCAAGCACCGAGTAGAGTTCGCCAGCGAAGGCACCGGTCAGCAGTGCGGCACCGGTGAACACCGCTGCTCGGGGCACCCAGTAACCACGGCGTGGGCGCGGCTTGGCACCGCGCGCCTTGAAGTCCTGATCAGGCATTTCAAGCGGCACTTCCGGCGGAAGCAACTCGGGGCTGCTTACGTCGGGGATGCGGCCGATCTTCTGTCCGGCCACTGTGATGTCGCTCATGACTTAGTCCACCGATAGAGCCATGTTTCGGAGATCTGCTGATCGCCGAGTCGCAAAGCCAAACGAAGTTCACACAGTTCGGTTCCACCAGGATCGAGCTCAAAGCTGACGCGCACGCCGCTCGATTCAGGATTTTCGTGCACGGCGATGTCAGACACCGTGCCGGGATTTGATGTGACAACTGCAACGGGAAGCTGCCGGACGGGCGATACGGCCGGCCCGGAGAAGTCGACAACGAACATTGTCGATCCAGGACGTTTGCCGCGACCTACGCGCGTCGCCTCCGTCCAAGCGCCGCTCCACGCAATGGGCAGAGTGTCCGTCCAGTACATGCGGTAGCCGAACGAATAGGGCGTGCCCGCGGGCGGTCCATTGGCGGGCTTCCAATAGGCGGCGATGTTGTCGTGAATCTCCACCGTCGTCGGAATTTCAATCAGCTCGACGTAGCCGGAGCCCCACGTGCCCTTTGGCTCGATCCACAAGCTCGGGCGCTTCTCGTAGCGCGCTTCGAGATCCTCATACGAATGGAACGAGCGCGGCCGCTGGCAAAGCCCGAAGCCCTTGACGTTACGATCGAGGAAGGCGCTCGTCTGCAGGGTGCGTGGATTGGTGAGTGGGCGCCAGATGCACTCGCTGTTGCCGTTGAAGATGGCCAGGCCGTCGCTGTCATGCACGGCAGGGCGGAAGTCGTCGTCGATGCGGTGATGGCCGGGGCCGTGCAGATACATGCTGGTCAGTGGCGCCAGGCCCACGTGCGTCAGGGCACGACGGGGATAGAGCGTTGCCTCGACATCGACGGTGGTTGCTTCTCCGGGCTCCACGACGAACTTGTAGGCACCTGTCGTCGAGACACTATCGAGCAGTGCGTGAATGACGATTGAACGCGCGCCCTGGGCGGGCTTTTCGATCCAGAAGGCGCGAAAGAGAGGGAACTCCTCTCCACCCTGCCGGGCCGTGTTGATGGCGAGTCCGCGCGCAGACAGGCCGTAGAATTGTCCACGGCCCACGGCGCGGAAGTAGCTCGCGCCCTGAAAGACAATATATTCGTCGTAGTAGTCTGGACGATTGATCGGCCCGTGCACGCGGAAGCCAGAGAAACCGTATGGCGCGCCGGGCTCAGCGTCTTTGATGAGCGGTCCGAGAGAGAACAGATTGCTGTCGGCTTTCAACCGACGCGCTTGCTCTCCATCGACGAGCCACAGCTCGACGGGCGTATTATAGAGCCAGCCGATCGGGAGCAGCTGCAGCTCGAAGTCTACCTTATCGCCGCGCCAGATGGCCTGGTCGGTGCGAAAGCGCACATCGCGGAACTGATCGTATGAGAGTTGCTGATAGGATTCGGGCAGCGTGAGCGACGGGCTGACGAAGTCGCTCGTGGAAAGCTGCTGCGCCATGTTCTGCACGTACGCAGCGTTGAACGTCGTCGTGGCGTCCGTTACCGGCTCGGCGAGCGCGCGGGAAATATCCAGCATGCGCGCGCTGCCACCCAGCATCGCGAAGGCACTCGCCGTCATGAGGACCGATCTCCGGTCCAACCGCGTCGCGTTCATCTAGTGTCTTCTGCTTTCCGTGCCTGTAGGCGCTTCTCGTCGTGTTCGCGTTCCACGCACCGGCTTGTGCCTCTGCCGAAACTCGCCCGGAGACACACTCCATTGGGCGAGCCTTACTTTGCAGCGGATTAACAACCCTGTACGGAGTTTCCTTCCGACGATGTTCGACCGGCGCGCCGCTTCGCATGGCATGCATCCATGCCCCCCGGAAAACGAGCGATCACGATCGATTGGCGCCTCTTATTGCGCTGCAATAGAATAATGTAGCCCAATGATTTGGGCAAGCGCATGACAGTTAAATATCGCCGCCCCCCTCAGACAGCCCGTCTGCGACGCCGCGGCACGTGTCCCTCCTGGTCATATTGCCTGCATATTCGGGCCGCAAAGAAGTCATGGCTGGCCAACCGCCCGTCACGGTGGGTCGGGCCCGGTAGCGGGCTTTGGGGGTTGGGACGGCGAGTAGTATGGTCGCGTTGGTTTGTGGCGTAGCGGTGCCCCGCGTTCTGGCCGGGCTGCATCGCGGGGGGAGTAGCCGTCATGATTCAGGAAGCGACGCTCATCGAGGCGATCCTATCGATCCGATCGCAGGTCGACTTCCTCTGGCAGTTCTTCGTCACTGCCCACATCGCCATCTTTGCCCTTCTCTTTATCTATGACGACACGGTCGAGAGCCTCAACGCCGTGGCCCGTTTCTTCGCCCTAGCCGGCATCGCGCTCTTCGAGTGGATCAACGGCAAGGCGCTGGCCAACACCTACATGCTGCTCGACGCCACCTTGGACCAGTATCGCGCCCTTTACGGTGACGAGAGCCGGTTCCAGCCGGCCTTCTTCCAGCACTTCGTCGGCCAAAGCTTCGCCGACCGGCCGGCGATGGTCCTGATCACCCACAGCACGGCGTTCACCGTCATTCTCCTGGCGCTCCTGTCGCGCGAGTTCATCCAGTCGCGCAAAGCACGCCGGGAAGGTGTTGGGAACTGACCCTCCACGAGCCTCTCCGGCGCTGAGAGACCGTGGCTGAACTCACATAGGGCATCGGGGATTGGGGATAACTGACGGTCAGCCGACGGACGCATCAGCGGGAAATGTGTGTGAATACAGACGGTTGTGGCCAAAATGTGATTCGTTGCAAGTGAGACACTATGGCGAGTGATTCGGCCGTTTTAAGCAACCAGCCCGTTTCCTGAGCAGTCAATCTCTGCTTAATCTTTTTCCCCGAGCGGTGATTCGATTTTTGCGGCCGCCGCGATGCAAGTGAACGAGGTTGCGTCGAGTTTCGTAGGGAGTAGGCGGCACTTGTGCGTGGCGTCGCCATCAAAAGTAAGCAGACGGGAGTAGGTCAATGAGAAAGTATAGTTTGGGTGCCCTGGTGGCAGCAGGCCTGCTTGCTGGCGGTCTTTCCGCCGGAAGCGCCTCGGCCGCCGATTTGGGGGGCAATTGCTGCGCAGACCTTGAGGAGCGCGTTGCTGAGCTCGAGGCCACCACCGCTCGCAAGGGCAACCGCAAGGTCTCTCTGACAATTTCGGGCTGGGTCGCCCAGCAGGTCGTCGGTTGGGATGACGGCTATGAGTCGAACGTCTACGTCGGCGACATCGGCGCGACGTTGTCTTCGCACTTCAAGTTCACCGGTCAGGCGACGATCTCTCCCGGCTGGTACGCTGGTTACGTGCTGCACGTCGAAGCGCGGAACGACAACTCGCTCGACTTGACGCAGAACTACAATCCGACCGGCGGCCGCTTCAACGGCATCGGCCTGCTGCAGTCGTTCTGGTTCATCAAGAGCGACAACCTCGGCAAGGTCAGCGTCGGTCTGCAGTCGCAGGCGTCGGACAACACCGCCATCCTCGTCGACGGTTCGGGCTCGCTCGTTCCTGCCAACTGGGTGGCCTTCGACTACGCCGGCTTCTTCGTGCGCAACAAGGCGTCCGCTAATACCACTGGTGTAGAATTCATCAGCGTCGGCGGTTGCCGGGGCGGCGGCACCATCGGCGACTGCAACGGCGGCACGCAGAACGTTGTCCGTTACGACTCGCCAGTGTTCGGTGGCTTCTCGGTGTCGGCCTCTTGGGGCGAAGACGACATGTGGGACGTTGCTGCCCGTTATGCGGGTGAGCATGCTGGCTTCAAGTTCGCTGCCGCAACCGCGTATAGCGAGTTGAGCGACGAGTCCTTCGCTGGCATGATCAAGGGCGACACGTTCGAATACTTCCAGGTCGGCGCCTACCTCGAGCACGTTCCGACCGGCCTGTTCGTCTACGGTGCCTACGGCAACGCCAAGTTCGACAGCACTGCCGGGGATTCTGACACCTACTACGTGAAGGCAGGTCTGCGTGAGCGCTGGACCCCGCTTGGCCACACTGTTCTCTACGGTGAGTACGAGAACAACCAGGCCGGTGGCGCTGCTTTCGTCCAGCAGCCGCTTAATGGAGCTGGCGTCAAGCAGGCCGCCACTTCGAGCGACTTCGACCTCTGGGGCCTCGGTGTCGTGCAGGAGATCGATGCCGCCGCTATGTCGCTGTGGCTCTCGTATCGCCACATCGAGTACAGCGACGACTCGACCGTTGCCTACGAAGACTTCCAGTACATCAAGGCTGGCGCGCTCATCAACTTCTGATCCGAGCAAGCCACTTGAGACCTAGCGGAAGCCGCCCTTCGGGGCGGCTTCTTGCGTTTGGGGCTTTGTTCGGCGGCGACCCGCCAGTCCGTGCCAGCCCAACGTCGCCTCCTGACAGGTACTAAGGAGTAGAGAGTGCGGCCGGCCGCCATGGGTCCCCGGCGGCTCTGCGATGCGAACCGCTTGCGTTGCAGCCACTCCTGTCGGTCGCGCGGTCATCTCTGACGGGGCGGCCTTTTGCTGCGCGCGGAGCCTGTCAAAGCGCGGGTGGCAGCGAAGTTTGCTTTTCCACACGTTATCCCAGGCGAAAAATGACAATGCCGTCAGCACCAGCGGCGCTAACCGTCCGTTGTTCAATGAGGTTCAACTCGGGGCAGCCGGCATGACTGCGCGAACCGCTGCCATGCCGCGGGCAAGCCATTGACCCCGGCGCAATTTCGGGGCGAGACTCCAGCAGCATTGCTCAGCCCACCACCCTTGAAACAGAGTGCTTACGAACTCGTTACCGTAAAGCCGCTCGTGGCCCCGCCGCCACACTCGTGGATTCGTCACCACCA
>JBAZYB010000005.1:5060-44365 GCA_041659545.1 Hyphomicrobium sp. | reverse complement strand
CGGCGGTATGGGCACCATGGGGCTTGGACAGCTCGGCGGATTGGGCCGCCTCGGAAGGCCCGCCCTCTCAGAGGGCGTTGGGGTCTCGCCCTACTCAGTCGTCAATCGTGACGGTGCATATGTGAAAAACCGCGACGGCGCGCGGATCATCGCCAACCCAACTCCGAGGACAAGCTGATGGCCGATGTAAACATCTACGAAATGGGCCAGACGTGGAATGCTGGTGCTACCGCGTTCACGGCCATCAAAATGAATGTCACCGACACGGCATCGGCTGCGGCTTCGCATCTGCTGGATTTGATGGTCAATTCAGGGAGTAAGTTTTATGTCCGCAAGGATGGGTTAGTATATGCAGCCAATAACCTAACAACCGAAGGCCACGTTGCTATACAAAAGGACGACGGTGCGGTATTTTTTGGTACATCAACGGATTTGGTAATTCGTCGCGATGCCGCCAACACCCTCGCCCAGCGCAATGGGGTGAATGGGCAGCAACTCAATATTTACTCCACATACACCGATGCGTCGAACTATAGACGGATTGAGATATACAATGGAGGCATTATTAAACGAGGGGCAGGAACTGGGATAGATAATACTGTCTTGTATCTGTACAATGTCGGTGCTGGGCCTGTTACGATTGGCACCAGTGACACCGAAAGATGGAAATTCTTAGCGGCTGGTCATTTTACAGCTGCCCTAGATAACACCTACGACATTGGAGCTAGCGGCGCGACCCGCCCGCGCCAGCTGTTCCTCGGACCCTCCACCACTGCTCATGCCAACATCAATCTCCCCGCCACAGGTGTAGCCCCAACCAGCCCAGTAGATGGTGATATCTGGTTCGACGGCACAAACCTTAAAATCCAAATTGGTGCAGCAACCAAAACCGTAACGGTGGCCTAATGCTCACTCTCGACGAAATCCAAATCCTGATGCCGGTCATCGACGCCGGTGTCAAAGCCGCTGGTCTCCAAGTTTTTCAAAATGACGGCGGGATCAAACTTCAGTCCGCTCTGGCTAAATTGCAGGCCATGGCCAACGAAGCATCAAAGGAGCCGAATGATGGCAAAGATCACGATCAGCATTGAAGGCAGCACGGTCGGCACCATCACGATCACCGACACGCTTGAGCAGGCGCAATCCGACCGCTTCATGGCCTGGCTAGTGAGCGCCTACGGGACGAACCCGGAAGGCGAGCCCCGCAACCCGGCCGAAATGGTCGAAGCGTGCTGGGGCGCCATGCGTAGTGGCATCTTCGCGAACATCGTCAGCTTTGAAGCTGAGGTTGTCGCGTTGGCTGCACGCAAAGGCGTGCAGCAGATGACCAGCCAGACGGCGGTGGGCTACAAGCCGGCTCCCTGACCCCCACACCCCAGCCTCATCTGTGGCCCGTTTATCGGTTCTGGACCAGCAGTTGAGCGACGAGGGTGACGGTACGGTTGGGCAGCTCGGAGTGTCCGAGCAGCATGTAGAGGAAGGCCTTCGGGTTGGTGAAGTCGAGGGTGCGCATCACCTGGTCGAAGCCCTGCTTGCGGATCACATCGAGCAGGCCGGCGGTGCCGGCGGCGGAGAGGCGGGGTTCGTGCCCACCGTCGTGCTCGAAGGGGTGACCCGTGGCCAGGCGCTCTGGCGTCGGCGCCAGTCGGTCGAGCAGTTGACCGATGGCCTGGCGTGCGAATTTCGACCGGCCCTTGGCGCCGACGATAGCGTCCATGCGGTCGAGCATCTCAGGCGGAAGGTTGAGATGCGTACTGATCATGTTGAGTGGTGGCCGGCCCATTGCGCGAGCATAGGGCAGCCCGGTTAACGGAGAACGGATATGAACAAGTACGAGGCTGAACTGATCGAGGCGAACTCGCTCTTGCGGTCGGCCTTCGCCATCGCCGAGCGCGAGGGTGCAGTCACCAACTGGGGTCCGTTCACAAGAAACGTCCACGCCGCCCTAGAGCGTCAACTGCCGATGGTCAACGCGCTCAAGGCTGGTGACGGTGCCTTCCTGGTGACGATCGACGGGGACCTGGTGCGCGATCTGCAGGGCAATGTCGTCGGCACTGTGTCGCATGCAACTCATGCGCCGGGGCGGCCCGCCATTGTTCCCGGTCCACCCGATGGCCCCGGGATCCCGCCGCAGCCGTTCGGATAAACCGCCCACCCCTCCCAGACCAAAACTGTGGGGGGCGGGGCTGACTAAAGCTTCGCATCGTAGCGCATCGCATTGAACTGGTCGGCGACGGTGCGGCTCGCGTCGAGCGTGTGGACATAGGTCTCGACGAACACGCTGACCGAGCGCCAGTCGCCGGCATCCATGGCGGTCTTGATATCGATGCCGCCGCTGATCGCATTGGTGGCGAAGGAGTGGCGGCCGACCAGGTGGCTGCTCTTGTAGGTAATGTCCGCCCTGGCGCACACGGCAGCGATGCGGTCGTTGATCGAATAACGCGAACGGTAGCCGAATGCCGGTTTGGCTTCGTTGCGATCGAGGGCAGCGACGCGGGTCACCAGCTCGTCGGTCAGGTGGCGGATGGAGAAGGTGCTGGTCTTGGTCTTGAGCAGCGTCACCCGACGGTTGATCAGGTCGACTTCCGGCCAGCGGAGCGCGATCGCCTCGCTGACCCGGGCGCCGGTCTGATGCATGAACAGCACCAGGGCGGCGAGCGGCAACAGTCCGTCGATCTCGCACTGGCGCAGAAACGCAAACATCCAGACCGGTGATGCCGGCACTTTGCGGCGTGGCTTGTCGACCTTGAAGTTGCGGATCCGCATCATCGGGCCCCAGCCACGATCATAGGCATGGCTGAGGACCGCGCGGGCCGGCGTGATCGCGTGCCGGTTCCGGGTGGCATTGGACTGGCTCGGGTAGAGCTCAGTGGCCATCTGGCGGATATCGAATGGAGCGATCGCGGTGAGAGGTCGATCCTCGAGGTACGCGATGATGCGGGGCAGGTAGCGCGTTTCGCCACCGTGCTCGATGTAGCTCGCGGCGGCCGAGCGGAAGGTATGCCCGTTGCGAACGGGCGCGAATAATGGTGTGACAGCGTCAGCCATCCTGAACTCCTAAGGTTCGGGTTTGGTTAGAGCGCGTCGCGGCCCTGCAAGGCCCCGGCGCGTTCGCCTTTTCTAGGGCTGCTCATGAGCCCGGCAAAGCGCTGCCCGTGAATAGGCTTAACGGCGGCCCGCCTGGTGGCCGACAAGTTCAACACACAGCGCTACGCCAACCTCTGAGGCCCTGATGCACGCTCCTGTTCTGGTGACGCCGGCTGATGCCAACGATCCGATCATTACGACGGCTGAGGCGAAGCTGCATTGCCACATCGACGGCGCGGAGGAAGATGCCCTGGTCGCCGCCCTTGTCGCTGCGGCGACCAAGCATCTCGACGGGTACGCAGGGATCCTCGGTCGGGCGCTGGTGACACAGACCTGGCGGCAGAACTTCGATGACTTCTCAACTTGTTTCCGGCTGCCGCTGCAGGCGGCGACGATCAGCTCGATCACATCGCAGAACACTGCTGGGCAAATTGCGACGATCACTGCCACCAACTACGCCCTGCAGGAGGATGCGCTCGGATCCTTCGTGCGCTTCAAGGATGACTACAGCTTTCCGTCCGATCTCTATCAGACCAAGGCGATCGCGGTGAATTTCACCGCGGGCTATGGCGCGGCAGCAGAGGTGCCGGAGCCGATCAAGCAGGCGATGCTGCTGCTGATCGGTCACTGGTATGCGAACCGCGAGGCGGTGAACGTCGGAAATATCGTCACGCCACTGCCCTTCGCGGTCGATGCGCTGCTCGAGCTTTACCGCCGGGTAGGCATCTGATGTTGGCCGGCAAGCTCGACCGCCGCATTTCGATTGAGCGGGCATCGACGGCGCAGGACGACACCGGGCAGGAGATCGAGACCTGGCTACCGGTTGCGACCGTCTGGGCATCATGGCGCAGAGCATCGGCGCGCGAGACGCTAGCGGCGGCCGAGATTGCGGCGGAGGTGACCGACGTATTCGATATCAGGTGGTCGTACCTTGTCGCGGAGATCAACCCGAAGGATCAGATTATTTTCGACGGCCGGACCTACGACATTTCCGCTGTCGCCGAGATTGGAAGACGCGAAGGGATGCAGATTGCCGCCGTAGCGCGGGCAGACGGCTAGAATGGCCCTCAAGCAGACGTTCAAGATCGAGGGACTCAAGGAACTTGATGCCGCGCTGGGCGAGTTGTCCAAGGCGACGGCGCGCAATGTGACGAGGCGCGTTCTGATCAAGGCAGCGCAACCGATGGTCGACGAGGCGAGCCGGCTGGCCCCGGACGACCCGGCGACCGGCGCACCGGATCTGCACACTTCGATTGCAGCCTCGGCGAAGATCAAGAATGAAGTCGGCAAGAGTGCCTTCTCGGCAGTGATGAAGGCCGGCGGCAGCAAGGCTGACGCCATCAGCGCCTTGCGGGACGCGCGGCGGGCCGCCAATGGCGAGGGCAGCTTCGCCCAAGCCTATGTAGGGCCGGTGAGCAGCACAAAGCGGGCGGCGATCAAGGCGATCGTGCAGGAGTTCGGCTCGGTCAAGCAGGCGCCGCAGTCCTATATGCGCCCAGCGTTTCAGAACACCGCGCAACAGGTGATCGATAACGTCGGGAAGCTGATGAAGCCTGAAATCGATAAGGCAGCGGCACGGGCAAGGGCTCGGGCACTGAAGAAGGCGGGGGGCTGATGGAGATCGATTTTCGCGCCATCCTCGCGGGCGACGTGGCGCTGATCGGACTGGTCTCGACGCGGATTTATCCGAGCACCTATCCGCAGAGCGCGACCGATCCTTGCATTCGCTACACCAAGATCACCGGGTCGGATGCGCTGCACATGCAAGGGGCGGACGGCCTCGATTTTTCGCTGATGCAACTCGACGTCCGGGCGGCCTCGGCAGCATCGGCGCTCGCTGTTCGCAATGCGCTACGGGCGCTGCTCAACCCATTTTCCGGCATCCAGGGCGCGACCGACTTCCGGCTGATCACGCTGCGGGATGATCGGGGCATCCGGTTCGAACTGACCGGGGCACAGGAGTTCTACACGATCTCTCTGGACTTCGACGTCATCTCACGGGCTGCGGCCTAAACCCCAACATAGGAGGCCATAATGGCCGATCTGACTGTGACTGCGGCATCGTGCGTTCCGGGTGCCGATGCGCGCCTTGAAACCGGCACTGCTGGCGAAACCATCACCGCCGGAATGCCGGTCTACAAGGCATCGACCGGTCTCTGGATGAAGGCCGACAGCAACTCGGCAACGGCACTCGCGCGGCAGGCCACCGGCATCGCCATGACGGGCTCGTCTCTGAACCAGCCCATTGTCGTGCAGAAATCGGGTTCACTCACCCTGGGCGCGACGATGACGGCGGGCGTTGCCTATTATCTGTCCGATACCGCCGGCGGCATCTGTCCGGTCGCCGATGTCGGCGCCGGCGAATATGTCGACATCATCGGCATCGCGACAAGCGCCACTGTGCTGAAGCTGAGCTTCAGCTACTCGGCCGTCTCGCTCTAACCGCGCTGCCATCACCTCACCCCAAGGAGAACTACCATGACGGCAACTGCTGCCTCCATTGGCTACAGCACCCTGCTCAAGAAGGGCGATGGCGGATCGCCGGAAGCCTTCACCGACTATGGCCTCGAAATCACCAGCATCGACGTCACCGGTGTTTCGCGCTCGGCGATCGATGCAACGCATATGGCCTCGCCGAACGGCTACACTGAAATGATCTTCGGCATCAAGACGCAGAAGCCCTTCAACGTCGAAGTGAACTGGGTTCCGACAAACACGGCGGCCTATCAGGCGCTGCTCGAGGGATCTGCCGGCAACTGGCGCGTGCAGTTTCCCGACAACAGCACCGTGACGGTCTATGCCGGCATCACCGATGTGAGCCCGGCGACGGCGACACCGGACGGCAAGCTGTCGTGCGCGTTCACCTTCACGCCCTCGGGCAAGGCGACCTGGGCGTAAGCGATGAACCCACACAAGGGCGAAGTCGCGCTCATGGCCGGCGAGAAGACCTATGTCCTGCGGCTCTCGATCAATGCCATTGCGGAGATCGAGGATCTGATGGGCGAAGGCATCGAGGCCATCATCCGCAAGACCGATCGCGTCGGCACGCTCCGGGCCATCCTCTGGGGTGCGCTACGCGAGCATCATTCCGAACTGTCCCTGTTCGATGCCGGCGACATCATCGGCGAGATCGGCGCTCCGGCGGCAGGGGAGAAGATCGGCGAGGCGCTGAAACTGGCATTCCCCGTGCCCGAAGGTGACGCCCGCCCTCAGATAGCGGCTCAGGGTGGGACTGGCCGGACCTCCTGAAGTCGCATATCGCGTTCGGGTTCGATGCCGAGCGCTTCTGGTCACTGACCCCACGCCAGTTGGCGGACCACTTCGCTGGGGCTCGCAAGCGTCTCCGGCGCGAACACAACGGACGGATGGAGCAGGCGCAAGCCGTTGCCGCCTTCATGTCCGCCAAGCCTCCCAAGCTCACGGACCTGTTGATCGATGTCGACGCCAAGCCCAGCAGCAAGGCGTCATGGCAGGAGATCAAAGCCGCGATGATAGTTGCGTTCCCTCCTACCAGGCCCGCACCTCAATGATCTCGATCGTTACATGGTCGATTACCGGATCGTAGTTGATCCCATACCCGAGATCGAAGGCATACTTTGCGCCGGGGGCTATGTTCCGCGTACTCGCCGGCCACGCTTCATAAGTCGAAACGACCGTTTCATCCTTGGTGAAGGCTGTCAGTTTCAGTTGGGCAGCTGCGGGCTGCCCGCAGTTGTTCTGCAATTTCCCGGTGAACGAATAAGTCGGGCATGGAGTCAACCGGCAAGCGTTGTGAACGCCAGGCTTGAAGCCGACTACAGCAAAATCCTGTGGCGTGCAGGCGGCTTGAGCGCCAGACGCGATCATCATCGCCGCTCCTGCGGAACCGAAAATCTTCAACATTTCATCGATCTCCCGAAAGCTCGGACATTTAATCCAGCGCGCGAAATCGTCAACAGGGGTGCGATATGGCCGGAAATAGCGTGATCGGCGCCCTTCGCGTAGACCTCGGGCTCAACTCTGCCCAGTTCACCACTGGGCTCAAGAAAGTTGAAACTGGCCTCGCTTCCTTCGGCAAGATGGCCGGATTGGGCCTTGCGGCGTTCGCGACGGCGGCAACAGCTGCAGCCATAGCGCTCGGCGTTGCGGTCAAGAATTCTATCGACCATGCCGATGCCCTGAGCAAGACCAGCCAGAAGATCGGTGTCTCAGTTGAGGCGCTGTCCCGGCTGGAATATGCGGCCAAGCTCTCGGATGTCTCACTGGAGGGTCTGAGCGACGGTCTCAAGAAGCTCTCCGTCAATATGCAGGCGGCGGCGGTAAACTCGAAGTCCGGCCCGGCTGTGGCATTCCAGGCACTCGGGATTTCGGTCAAGGATGCCTCGGGCAATCTGCGCGCCAGCGATGCGGTCTTTTCCGATGTGGCAGACAGATTCGCGCGCATGGAAGACGGTGCGCTCAAGACTTCGCTCGCCGTGCAAATCTTCGGCAAGTCCGGGGCCGATCTCATCCCGCTGCTGAATTCTGGGAAAGCCGGCCTCGCGGCGATGGCGGCCGAGTCAGACCGGCTTGGCATCACCATCGGAACCAGGACAGCGCAGGCGGCCGAGGCGTTCAACGACACGCTGACCCGCATTGGCGCAGCAATGGGTGGGGTCGCCAACAAAGTGATGGAGACGGCGCTGCCGTCGCTCCAGTCGCTTGCCGATACGCTTGCCTCACCGGAATTTGCGCGGGCAGCGGCAGCGCTTGCAGACGCGGTTGTCGGGGCGCTGAACCTCATCGTTCAGGCGGCAACTGCCACGATCAATGCGCTGAGCGCTGTCGCCACGGCGATGGACAAGAACTCGCGCATGCAGGCGCTGCACGGTGGCAATACGGCGAGGCCGGGTACGAACGAATGGCAAATTCAGAACTCCAGCGACCGGATCGGCACCGGGGCAAGCTGGGGAGACTTCGCACGCCAGTTCAATGTCGGATCGGCCAATGCCGACCCGATCGGCGGCGGGGCATCATTTGGGCAACTCTCGGCGTTTGGAAACCTCAACCCCCTCATCCCCGGCGCTGCGGCTGCAACTCGGGCGCTTGAACCACTCAACATCGGCATCGAGAAAGTTGGAGAAGGGCTGAGTACTATAGGCAACATTGGCGAGAGCATTGCGACCACGCTAGCCGATGGCTTTTCCAACATCGCCGATGCGGCATTGAGCGGCGGCGACGCGATGAAGGCGCTGGCAAGTGAACTGGGCAACATCGGCAAGCAGCTTCTAAGCGCCGGGCTGAACATGTTCTTCAAGGCGATCCTTGGAGGTGGCTTCGGCGGTGGCGGGATGTTCACCGGAAACTTCAACATCGGCGGCATGCCGAGCTATGCGAGCGGCACGGACTTCCACCCTGGAGGGCTCGCGCGAATAGGCGAGCGCGGGCCGGAGATAGTCAACCTGCCGCGGGGCTCGCAGGTGTTTCCGAACGGGCAGGGGCCAAGTGGCGGTGGCGGCGGCAGTAGCGTGGTGCGCATCGAATTGGGACCGGGGCTGGTCGGGCAGATATTGTCGCAGGCCGGACAGCAGACGGTGCAAATCGTGCAGGCGCAGGTGCCCGGGATGATCTCGACGCAGGCCCCTCTCGCAGTTGGCCATAGCCAGCGCAACAATCGGGGTGGCTGATGGCGATCCTAACATTTTCAGAGGATTTGCTGGCGGTTTCGCAGGTGGATTTCTCGCTGGTGTCGCTGACGGCGCACTCGCCGCAATCGGCGCTGAACCAGTTCAGCATCACCGATGGGCCGGTGACCGAGTTCTGGCAGGCGACGATGACGATCGTACCGCGGACGGAGGCGAACTGGCGGGCGCTGCGGGCGCTGTTGTTCAGGGCGCGGTCGGGGCAGAACGTCTTCCGCGTCCATGATCCCTCGAGCGCATCCTATCGCGGGGCTGGCGCTTCATCCCCAACGGTCAATATCGCGGTGTCTGCGGTTGCCGGCGACGAGACGGTCACGCTCAAGAACCTGACAGCCAGCCAGGCGATCTCGCTGGCGGCAGACGACAAGATCGGGATCGGCGAGAACCTCTATTCGGTGATGGCCGATTCCGGCAGCAACGTCTCGGGGCAGACCAGTGTTTCGATCCTGCCGGCGCTGCGGCTGGGTGTAGCCGTCGACGACGCGGTGAACCTGGTGAAGCCGACCGGCCTGTTCCGGCTGATGAGCAAGCCGTCCGTGGTGATCGTGCCGGGGATGATCTCGCAGCCGGTACAGCTCGAACTCATGGAAGATCCCGATGTCGACGCTTAGCATCGGCATGCAGCAGGCGTTTCTCTCGCGCCGGCGCCGGCTCTGCTGGATGTTCTGGGTCGAGGGCGTGACGGCGGACCTCTACGCATGGTCGGGCGTGCATACGCTGTCCTATGACGGGCATAGCTGGCGCGGCGTCGGGCATGTGGCGGGAATGGAGACGATCCGCAAGAACGAGGGCTTGGAGCATGTCGAGCAGAAGCTCTCGCTCTCCGGGCTCGATCCTTCGGCGCTGACCGGGCTCGACCAATCGGTGCGCGGGCTCGCGGCCAAGGTGTGGCTCGGCGCGCTTGACGATGAAAACAAGATCATCGATGCGCCGCTGCTGTTGCAGGAACTGGTGCAGGACACGCTGAGCTGGGACCGGGCCAAGGACGATACGATCACGCTGTCGCTGGCATGCTTCGAGGCGCTGCCCTTCGTGGGGCGGGCGACCGGCCGGAAGTGGAGCTATGAGGCCCAGCTCGACGCCTATGCTGCCGACACTGGGTTCTACTTCAATGCGCCGGTATCGCGTCGGCGGGGCATCATGGACTGGAGGCTGGGCTGATGATGCATTTTCTTGAACTCAGCCAGGGCGGCGAGGTGGTCCTTCGCGGGGCGGGTGGGGATCTTCTGGCATTGCGAAGCCCACATCCAATTGCACGGCCTTCAGCAGGTTCAGAAGGTACATGCCATCGAGAAACGACATTGTCAGATCGTGCCAGCCGCCCTCGCGATCTGTGTATTGTAGGGACAGTCCGGATCCCTTTGGAGTGCGGTCTCCTAGAAGTGCGAGCCCCTGTATACGACCCACGTCCGGCAGTTTATTCACCATCTCCATCCCCCTTTTTGGGGATTGATGCGCGGGCAGTCGCAAAAGTCCAGCCATGACCCCATTGCAGGCGGCTCTTGCGCGCGCAGATCGGGGGCTCGACTGGTCCTATCCATGCCTGATCTGGGTCGCCGACTATGTGCGCGATGCCACTGGCACCGACTACGCCGCGAAATGGCGCGGCGTGGGATGGACCGAGGCAAGCGCCAAACTGGCGCTGGCGCGGCTTGCTGCTGCCGGGAATGGGCAAACCGCAGTCGAGCGGGCAATCGATACGTGCGCCAGGGCGTCGGGATGGGCCGAGGCGGACGGGCCACGACAGGGCGCGGTGATGATCGGGGTATTCGCCGCGATCGATGGCGTCGGGATACCGGCCATCTTCGACGGTCAATCCCGATGGATCGTCAGCAATGACGGCCGGGGCTGGACCTCGACCATTCAAAAACCAATCCGGATTTGGGAGATATTGCGTGCGCAGATTTAGCTTCGCAGCGCTGTTCTTCCTTACCTCGGTTTCGGCCGTGCGGGCGGAACCAGTCTCAGCGGCGATCCTGGGCGTAGCGTCGTGGTATGCCACTCAGGGCATTGTCGTTCAGGCTCTCGTGCAGATCGGCATCGGCCTCGCGCTTTCGGCGGCATCCTACGGGCTGCAATATTTGCTCTCGGGCGGCGGCAAGCGGGTGCAGCAGGGCGACCCGATCGGGGTGCAAATTGCCGAACGCGATGGGCTGCTGGAGGCGCGGCGCGTCTATGGCACGCGGGTCGTCGCTGGCGGCGTGTTCTTCGAGCAGACCGTGACGGATTCCGGCTCGAGCCAGCCCGATATCTATGTCTATGGCGCGGCGGTCTCGGAAGGCGAATGCGACAGCCTCGTCTCGGTCATCATCAACGGCGTCGAATGCACGATCACCGATGCATCCGCCGGCGCCGGGCTCCCGTTGGATGCGCCGTGGAACGACGGAAACCTGACCTATTTCAAGGTTTCGTTTCGCCCCGGAACGAGTACGCAGGGCGTCGATCCGATCATTGCCGCGCGGTTCGCAACGCCACCCGATGAGTTTTTGCCGGACGATGCTGCCAGGCTGACCAAGTGGGCACAGTTCAAGCAGAAAGGCGTTTGCACTGTCGTTATCGAAATGAACTTCGGCAACAGCACCGACCATCACACCGAACTCTGGGGCGCGGGCGGCATCCCCGATATCAAGTTCAAGATCAAGGGCCTCAAGGTCTACGATCCGCGCGACTACGACCAGGACGTCGTGGATGCGACGACCCGCACCTGGAGCGCCAATGCCAGCCTGATCGAGGCGGACTGGCTGATTGCCGACATGGGCTTCGGCATCGCCACAACCTTGATCGACTGGGACTCGGTGGCGACGAGCGCAGCGATCGACGATCGCTACGAACCCACGCTCGACGGGCTGGAGCGGCGCGGCACGATCAATGGCGAGGTGACGTCCACCGAAACCAATGTCGACGTGCTGCAATCGATGAGCCAGCAGAACCGGGCCCTGGTGCGCAAAGCCTTCGGCGTCTACACGATCCGGGCCGAAAGCGCAGCGGAAGCACTGGCAACGGTCCATCAATGGCTGCTGGTGGGTGATCTGAACTATCAGAACGAGCCGGACACGCGCTCGGCGATCAACCGGGTGGATCTGCAATTCTCGCCCGCCACGCGCTTCAACGAGAGCGCCGAGACGGTCTATGAAGACGCCGCCCTGATCGCAGCGGACGGGCAGACCTATGCCCAGCGGGTGAGCCTGCGGTTTTGCGACACGCCATCGACGGCGCAGCGGCTTGGCTTCGCGCTGGTGACCGAGAACCGCGTTGGCAGGACGGTGACGGCGGTGCTCGACATTGCCGCGCTGGTGGCAGCGGGCAAGTCGGGGCAGTTGCTCGAAGCGGGCGACGTGGTGAACGTCTATCTCGCCGCGCCCTACGATGCGGTGAACGGCCTCTACAAAATCAACAGCATCGAGATCAACGGCGATTTCACGGTAACGATCGCCATGAGCGGCACGTCCGCCGAGATCATCGGCGGCTGGTCCACATCGCTCGAGACTGCATTCGAAGCGGCATAGAAGCCAAACCCCACGGATTGATCCATGACCACTACGACGCCCATCCGGGTTGCTGCGGCGACCGTGGACGCAACCTCTGTCAATGGCGGCATCACGTCGACGCTGCTCGAGGCGATGGTGAAGCGCCTTGGCTTCGTGCTGGCCACCACGGAAAGCCTTGGAGACTACACGCAGGCGAGCGGCGAGATCGCTCTGATGGTGTGGAGCGCGGCGACCGGCTCGGCCTATTTCTACGATTCGACCGACAGCACGACGGCGGACGACGGGGTCACGTGCCTCGTGGATGCATCCGGGCATCGGTATTTCGTCCATGACAGCGCCGATCTTCTGGTCAATTCGGTGTTGTCCGAGACCAACACGCCGCCCGGCTCGCCAAGTGTGGGCGACAAGTACATCGTCGGCACCGCGCCGACCGGAGCATGGGCCGCGCATGCCAAGGACCTTGCTGTCTATACGCGGCGGGGCTGGGTCTACGGCACGCCATCGGCCGGGCTGACCGTGCTCGACAAGACCACCGATACCAACAAGCAATATTCCGAGGCCGGCGCATGGGGGGCGTTTCCCGTCGAGATCGCGGCGGCTTCCATCAAGCCGGTTTCGCTGGCTTTTCCTATGGGACTCCCCGTCGAGTCGGTGCTGAACACGCCGCCCGGTTCGCCCACGGCCAATACCTATTGGGTGGTCGGCACGGTTCCGACCGGCGCGTTTGTCGGTCATGCCGGGAGCATCGCCTACTACGTCTCGGCGGCGTGGGAATTCATTGCCGCATACGAGGGGGCGACGGTTTTCAACCGCGCTCTGGGCTATGAACTCACCTACATTTCCGGGGTCTGGGCCGGCGCAACTGGATCAGACTATCAGTCGTTCACTACGGTCGGCGCCAACACCTGGACCAAGCCGTCGAAGGGCAGCGTGGCCTTCGTTCAGGTCTGGGGCGGCGGCGGGTCTGGTGGGCGGGCGGGGTCTGGCAATAGCGGCGGCGGTGGCGGCGGCGGCGGCTATAACGAATGGCTGATCCCTCTCGCAAGTCTGGGAGCAACCGAGACCGTAACCATCGGTGCTGGCGGCCCATCTATCACGGCCAACGACACCAATGGCACCACCGGCGGGAATACCACATTCGGATCATGGCTCACCGGATATGGCGGGGGGCCTGGCGTTGGGGTTTCTTCCTCCGTTGCCGGTGGCGGCGGCGGCGGAGGGTCTGGTTCGGTCGGTCTCATCGGGTCGGTGACGCTTGGCGGCAACGGCGGCTCGGCAAACGGGGAAACAACCGCTGTTGGCGTCGGAGGACTTGGCGTCAATTCGATCAATGGCGGGGCCGCAGGCGGCGGAACGTCCGGTTTGGTCGGGTACTCTGGCGGAACATCACGAACCGGCGGCGGCGGCGGTGGCGCCGGACGAGATTCGGCAAGTGGCGCTGCTGGCTCGGGTGGGGATGCAAAGTTTGGCGGCGGCGGCGGCGGCGGGGCGGGGCGAGGCGGCGCATCGTCTGGACCTGGCGGCACATCAAAACACGGCGGGGCTGGCGGGGCTGGCGCCGCTGGGGCGACTGCCGCAACGGCGGGGTCGCAACCTGGCGGCGGCGGGGGCGGCTCCGAGACCGGAAATTCCGGCAAGGGCGGCGATGGCATGTGTCGTGTGACGGTGTGGTGAGAGCATGAAACGCCGCGCAATCTCAAGAGCGATTCCGAGCTTTCCGAGATTGATAAGCTCCCACTTCCACAAGACCTTCCGGGATGTTCTGGACGATCTCTCGCTGACCGGGAGCCTGAAGCTCTGCCTCGATGCCACTGACATCGAAAGTTATGAAGGCCAAGGGCAGGTTTGGAGGGACCGCAGCGGGAACGGCTACGACTTCAATCGAGGCGTTGACAGCGCGGCGACGGCGGCGGACCCGACATTTAACGGCATTGCCGGGAGACGGTCGCGCAACGAGTATTTCAGCTTCGATGGCGGCGATCTGTTCACCTACGATTCCGCCAATGAAGCGTGGATGAACAACATCCACAAGGACAATGCCAAGTTCACGATCGCCGGGTGGGTGCAGTTTCCATCTGTCGCGACATATCAGACAGTGTGCGCGACAGAGGGGTTTGTCGCAGACATCGGCTTCATCCTATGCATGACCAATAGCGCGAAACTTCAATTCAACGCTAGATATGGGGCGTCACTGAACACACTTGGGCTCACATCGGTCGCGTCGATATCGGCAGCGACGTGGACATTTGTGGCCGTGACGGTTGACGATGCAATCGGTGTGAACGGCGCGGCCCTGGTCATCAACGGAACGTCCCAGCTGTTCACGTCGACGTATGCGACGCCGAGCGCATCCGCGGCTGTTGATACCTTCCGGATTGGGGCTCGCGGAACGTCCGGGATTCCCTTGCTCAACGGCGCTCGCATGGGCGGGCTGGTCGCTTGGGAGGGGGTGGCACTGACCACTACGCAATTGGCAAGCATATATGCCGCAACGCGTGGCAGGTTTGGGGTTTAGCCAGACCGTTCGATAGACGAGCCACCGCTAACCCAAGGCCCCTTCACTGGGGCCTTTTTCATTTCCCCACATCGGAGGCTTTCATGGCCACGGACTTCAAGAAGGTCCAGCCGGGCGATCCTGCCTGGCTGGTGGACGCATTCAAGCTCGACGGGATGAGGGAAACGGTCGGCACGAAGAACAACCCGGGCGTGCTGCAGCTCTTCGCGGATGCCGGGTTCGCCGGGGTGAAGAGCGACGCGACGGCCTGGTGCGCGGCATTCGTCGGGGCGATGCTGCGGCGCGCCGGCTACAAGGCCTCGGGCTCGCTCGCTGCGCGGTCCTATGAGGGCTATGGCGAGGAGGCCATTGCGCCGAACCGCGGCGACATTGCCGTGTTCAAGCGCGGCAATTCGAGCTGGCAGGGGCATGTGTCGTTCTTCCTCAAGATCGAGGGCGACTATGTCTGGGTGTTCGGCGGCAACCAGTCCGACGCGGTGAACGCCTCGCGCTACAAGCGGGGCTCGCTGCTCAGCATTCGTCGCCCTGTCGCGGTGGATCGGCTTGCAGCTGCCCCCATGGCCGCGATGCCTGCCAACACCGCTCAGCGCCCGGCTGGCGCCAGGAGCGAGGCGAGCGCATCGGTGGTGCTCGCCGTGCAGCGGGCGCTGATCGAGAAGGGCTACAACGAGGCGGGGACGCCGGACGGGCTGTTCGGCACCAAGACGCGCGGCGCGATCCTGGCGTTCGAAGCCGACCAGGGGCTGGCGCTGAGCGGCAAGCCGAGCGCCGATGTGCTGGCCTCCATCCTTGGCAGCGAGCCCAGGCCGGTGAGCGCGGCGCGGGCCGGGGGCAAGCCGGCCGACAAGACGGTGATCAACGCGGCGAACGCCACGACGGGCGTGGCGGGCACCGGCATCGTCGCCGGCGGCCTTGCGCTGGCCGAGCCGGTGGTGAAGGCCGTCGAGGGCAGCTCGGGCATCGCCACGCGCATCCAGGCGGCGGTCGCGCCGTTCACCGATCTGCTGGTGACCTTCTGGCCGGTGCTGGCCGTGCTCGGCTGCGCGATCGTCATCTGGTTTGCGCTCAACGCCAAGAAGACGGTGGTCGAAGACTTCCGCAGCGGGAAGCTGACCCGATGATCCCCGCCATCCTCGCCGCCGCGCCCTGGCTCGGCACGGCGGCAGCCTTCGTTCGCTCGCCGCTCGGCAAGGTCCTCGGCATCGGCGTGCTGAGCGTCAGCCTGCTCGGCTACGGCTACATGAAGGGCGCGGAGAACGCAGCGGCCAAATGCGACGCCGCCGCCCTGCGCGTCCGCATCGAAACGCTCGAGCGCGACCTATCGATCGCCAAGGCCGCCGAGCTGCAGGCCGTCGCGCAAGAGGCAGCCGCCGAAGCCCGCCAAACCACCCTCAACGAAAGGCTCTCCAGCTATGAAAGCGACCTGGGCGCGACCCCTCCTGCTTGCCTGCTCACTGACGATGATGTTGAGCGGCTGCGCAACCTCACCCGCTAGGCCGGTGCTCAATCGCGACCTGCCGGCATTCCCCGGCTACGGCAAGCCGGTGACGCCGCCGGCGATCGCTGCGGGGCAGGACCCCAAGGCCCTCGCCGGGGCGGCGCTCGTTGCCCTCGACAAGGCCAATGGCCGGATCATCGACCTCGGCGCCTGGTACGCCGGGCTGCGCCGCAATTATGCGGGGGCGAACTGAAATGGGACATTTTGGGGATACTCGAATGGATCTGGACACCTGGCTGCTCAAGACGATCGGCTCGGCGATCGGCGTGCTGATCTCGATGGTGATGATCCGCCCGAAGAACTGGCTCAATGCCTTGTATAGGGCTGCCCTCGGCACGGTCGCCGGGGCGATCTTCGCGCCCTCGGTGATGGGCCTGTTCTGGTTCCTGCAGGGCGACGATGCCGACCACTACCTGCAGGCCGCCGCCCTTTCAGGTTTCGTCGCCTGGTTCGTGCTCGAGTTCATCGCCCGGATGATTTCCAGCGAGGACACGCTGAAGCGGCTGCTCGAGGAGATCATGCGCATCCGGGGCAGCGACAAAAAATGAGCGAGGTCAAGACGCAACCGGTCAAGGCAACGCGCTTTGAGAACATCGACGATGTGGAGAATATGCCCGGCGCATTCGAATATTTCCGGGACGGTGACCGATACCCGGCAGGGATGATCTACACCTGCCCGTGCGGCTGCGGTCGCATTGTCTCACTGGATTTCCGGCCGCATTCCTCGCCCTCGTGGGAATGGGATGGCAACCGCGAAGCGCCGACGCTCTCACCCTCTGTCCACCACGTTGGGCATTGGCATGGCTACCTCCGCAATGGCGTGTGGGAGAGCTGCTGATGCAACACCCCATCATCGCTGGCACCTGCGCCGCCGTCCTGATCCTCGGGGCGGCGGTTCTGATTTGCGGGGCGGCCGTCGCCAAGGACTGCGGCAAGGCCTCCTACTATGGCACAGAGAGCGGCAGCCGTACCGCCAATGGCGAGCCCTTCGATGGCAGCACCATGACGGCGGCGCACCGGACGCTGCCGTTCGGCACCCGGCTTCGCGTCAGCTATCGCGGCACGAGCGTGGTGGTGCGGATCAACGACAGGGGGCCCTTCGTCCGGGGCAGGGTCCTCGACCTCTCGCAAGCCGCCGCAAAGCGCCTGGGGATGATCCCGGCCGGCGTCGGCACGGTCTGCATGGAGCGGCTGCAATGAAGATCCTCGTCACCATCATCGTCCTGGCGCTCGCCGCCGCGTGCTTCGGCACGGCGTTCCTGGTGAGCGTGCCGATCCCATATTGATCGAACGCTATGCCCCGCATAGCCACTCAGCCCGGCCCTCTTGCGAGGTGCCGGGCTTTCTTGTTTTCAGGGCCCGACTTCACCGCTATGTCGGTGCGCCGTCCTGCCATTTGAACTTGATCCTCTCCAGTAGGTCGAGTTTCTGCCGCAATGACGCGCCTTCCCCGTAGACCGGCCGATCAAACTCATGCCCCATCAAGTCGGCCTGGAGACGGTCCGGCGCGCTGGCGGCGAGGATCCGATCCTGGAAGGTGTGCCGCAGGCTGTAGAGGACATGCGCCTTGGTCGGTCGCAGCTTGTTTTCCCAAAGGAAGGCGTTGATGGCTGCGGACAGCGAATCTTCTTTGTCGCGGTAGCGCGCAAAGCCGTTCGGACATTGCTTGAACGCCCATAGCGAGACGCCCACCAGAGGAATCTGGCGGGGGCGATAGTCCGTCTTCAGCCGACGGTCCTCCCGCTCGGGCAGATCGAGATGAGGAATCGCAGCGTCTATCCGGATATCCTGTGGGCGGAGGTTTGCGCTCTCGCTTGGGCTGAGCCCTGTTTCCACCATTCCATAGACGATCATCCGCGCTTCCAAGTTCAGCCCGTCGAGCGCACCAGGTGCGAGGATATGCTGCTGGACAAAATCGAGCGGGAAGGGAGGTCGCTTCGAGGCCCTCGTCTTGTTTGTCGGCCTCACCCGGGTCTTCTCCCAAGGGGTGTGGAATGATGTGTGGAGCGCGCTGTCCACCACACTCAGCATTCCCTTGATGTCCGTGAACGACCGGTTGAGCGAGTCGGCCCGCAGCCCTTCGGCGACAAGCTTCCTCATCCACCAGTCGCGAAAGCGCAGGACATCGTCGCGGGTGATCTCGTCAAGTGGCTTGTTGCCGATCTCGGCCACGGCGTAGGCGATCGCGCGCTCGCGCGGTCCCTTATGCTTGCGCATCTGGTTGGGCGACAGCCCCTCGAATTCTGCCGCCTTGTGCTGCGCGTAGAGGTCCCAGACGTCGGCGAGCATGGCTTTCGGCCGCTCGATGATTCCGAGGAGTGCATCGGCCGCCGCCTTCTGCCCGACCGTTTCGGCCATCTCAATGCGCGATAGCAGATCGTTATCGCTTCCCGCGACAATCTCCGCGGTGGTCTTATAGTTGAACCCATATGCGGCAGCGAGGCGCATGGCGCTCTCGTGTCTGGCCCATCCGACCTTGGGGTCGCCGCCGGCGAGCATTGATGCCCACAAGGCTTCGTTCGCCTCATTGATCTGGCGAGCCATGATGCTCGCCTCGACGAAATCGCGGGTGCCGAGGTCCTTCTTGATGAGGCCTCTGTCATCCAGTTCCGCGACCTTCTTGGGCACGCGCCGGATATAAATGTAGATGCCGCTATCGGAGCGCTTCCCGACATACTCCCTGGTGCCCAAAGGCCATCTCTCCGACGCGGTGTTAACCGGATTGTGCCCGTTTTGTTAACCGGACAACGGGGTCATTGCAATCGGCAGCACGATGGAGGATGCAAAAAACCCAGGAAAACCGGGCGTCTCAGGAGATTTTGGGCAACGAAAAGTGGCTCCGCGGGTAGGAGTAGGAGCCAAGAGGAGTCATTTGGGAAAGGCCGGGAAATGCTGGAGATTTCGACTAGGCCACTTTTGACAAAGCGTAAAACGTTGACCGTATTGTTAACCGGCTTGGAGGTTCTTGGCTCCTATATGCGCTGGTGCTGATCTGCGACCATTTTGCGCGCCCGCGCCAGAGCGTCGCCCTTCTGCATTTCCTCGGCGAGCATGGTCTCGAGGCGCTCGAATATGGGCAGGTAGCGCGGCTCGTTGTAGCGCTCGATCATGTTCGCCACCGACGTCATCGCCTTCTCGATGCGCTGACGCTTAGAGATGCTCATGGCTTGGTCCAGAAATTGTTTGGTAGATTCTCGACGTATTCGATTGGCCCGCTGAACCAGTTCGGAGAGTCGAAGACTTGGTCATCTATGTTGCTATCAGCCCAGCGGTTAGCCTCGCGCTCGGAGGAGAACTCCTTCTTCACGCGGTGCCCTCCATGCCAAATTATCCATGTGCCAATGTCAGTCTGACCGATGACCATAGACCGTCACCCTTCCTTCTTGGGAGGGGAGGGGAGGGGCTCGAACCTGCCGAACCCCCCCCATAATTCTTTTGCTTTGGCGTCGTGGGCTGCCTTAGCTTGCTCGACGGTCTCATGATAGCCGAGGGAATGCAGCTTCCCTGCCCAGTGAAGGCGTGCGTGAAAGGGCTTCCTGCGGCCGCTGTAGTACCTAACACCGCGCACGCCTAGCTTGCTTGGCTTAGACGTTTTGGTATTGACATTGTTCTCCCACACTTCCGCCTCGCGTAGGTTGGCCCACCGGTTGCTGGTCCCATCGGTGTCTTTGTGGTCGATGCGCTTCGTGGGGTAGAAACCGGTCATGTAGAGGAGGGCCAATACTCCCTCCTCATACGTGCGGCCATCGATGGAGATTCTCCGGTACTTGCCGTTCTTCTTTGTGACTATCCACCCGGCTCGTGAGCCAACCTGAGCCCGGTTGCTAGTTGACACGAGCCATGTGAACACGCCTGTCGTCGGATCGTAGTGGATCAACTCTCTCAACCTGGCGGCGGTAACTTTGCTCATCTCGGCAGTTCCATGAACTTTTCCTCGAATTCTTCACGTGGGCGCACCCACAGCGAGCCGTCATCGACGGAGCGGTAGATGGCGACTTCGGCCATATCGGCTGCCTCATAGCCAGGCTGTCCTCCGTCTTCCCCGCCCCACGGAATTTCCTTGTACCAGTCCTCCGCCTGCATTTTGCCGACGCCGATCAGTACGTATTCAGTGCCTCTCTTCTTGTGCCGGTGAGTCGGTGACCCATCCCTCTGTGGGGAGGCGGAGAGGGCTGCCTCAAGATCGAGAACCCATGCAGTCGGAACAACGCCAGCCGCCTCCGCCCGCTTGATAAAACAATTGGGGCAGAGCATCCCTCCCGGATCATCAGTCGCCGATGGCCCGCCTTTGACGATATTCCACAGCTTGTTTGGCGCGAACCATGTCAGCGTGGGGCCGTGGCAATCTTCACAGGTTGCTGCCACCTCATCCAGGCTCTGGGAGGGGTAGGGAGCGGCATAGAGGGCGCGTATTGATTGGAGTTCTATGAGGGCTTTCCTCATAGCGGTGACATGAAGTTTGTCTGCATCCGGTTCTAGATTTTCAAGGTAGTAGGAGATTTCAGCGTCGGTCAGCGTCTCGTCTCCCGCCGGCTCCCCCGGCCCCTTCGCTGCCTCATAGGCGCGGATGGCGGCGGAGATAGATTCGTGAAAACTGGTATATTCTATGAATTTAGCGTGCCATGCCTCGATGGCAGCCTCCATCCCCTTCTCATCCAGATCAGTCATGGCGGGCGTCACCATTTCTTGCCACCCGCAATGCTTCTGGCCTCGTGCTTGTGGTCTTCACGAACGGCGTTGAACGCCATCTTCTCTTCAAATGCCCCTTGTAGGTCGTAACCAAATGCAGCAGCGTAATCGAAGATACGGATCATGGCGTCTACTAGTTCTACTTCCGCCATCCATCGATGGGGGAGTTTGTCATCCCTCAGTCCTTTGCGTTCGCCTTCCATCGCTTCTGAGATTTCAGAATGGATCAGGCACAGCAGCTCGCCTTTGTTCCTCTCCAGTGGTTTCCCGGTTTCGTCCTGCCACCACTTCATATTGGCGGCGTGGCAAAGGTTGGCGTAGTCGTTCAGGTCACTCATTATCGGTCTCCTTGATCTTGTCGCGTCCTGCATCGATGAACCCAGGGCACGCAGCCCCTCGCCCTCGCCCACCGCCTCCCAGGGCCGCAGCGCCAGTTCGCGCTCGAGCGCCTGGCGGAAGGCGTCCTCGGCGCGGTCCCAGCTGAGCGGCTTGATGCGGCGGGGAATGCCGGCGGGCGGCGCGGGAAACGGGTTCTGGCCGTTGGTGGGGTGGATGGCGGAGAGCCATTCGATCGAGGCGGCGAACCTGTCGGCTTCGTGCACAAGCGCGAGGATATCGATGCCGGGCGCCGGAATGCCCCAGGCGGCGCGGATGGCGATGTCGAGGCGCAGCTTTTCGGCCTCGATGTGCTTGTCGAGCCCGGGCAGGCGCAGGGTGAGCAGTTTGACCGTCGGCACCGAGAGATCGCCGATCGCGTATTCGTGGCCATCGTGCAGCAGCGGAGAGATGGCGGCGTGGCGCAGCACCGGGTTGCGGCGGATGAAGATCTCCATCACCAGCACCGAATGCTGCGCCACCGAGACCGGCAGCATGGTGTTGCCAGCCCAGCGGTTGGAGCGGGCGAGCGCGCAGGCCATGGCCTCGGGCGTGATCAGCGCCGGATCGGGGTCGAGCAGGTCGAGACTGCCGGCAAGGGTGGCGGCGGTAATCGGCTCGGCGGGCGCACGGTGCATCGCCGAGGATTCGCCCATGGCCATCTCGCCGCGCACCCAGCTGCGCTGCTGCGCGCGCAGCATGGCTTCCATTTCATCTGGCGACATCGTCTCGACGCGGGCCCTGGCCTGCTCGAGCAGGTCATCCAGATGCGGGCGGGAGGTGGCGCTAGCGCCACTCATGCGTCCATCCCTTCGCGCAGCTTCTTGACCTTGTGGACGTCGATCGGCTTGGGCTTGAACAGGTTGCGCACCATGGCCTCGGCCTCGGACGGGCTTGCGGCCAGCACTTCGCGGGTCTGGGTGGTGACGCCGGCGAGGCTGGTCATGTCGAAATGGACGCGGAAGCGGGTGAGGGTCATCGGGCCGCTCCACCGGCTGCGCGGTCATCCCGCGACTCGCCGGGGATGGGCAGCAGGGCGACCTGGCGGGCGAGCCTGGCGCAGAGCTTTGGCCAGAGCCGGGCGATGGTGTCGTGGGTGAACTGGGCGCCGCGCAGGCGTGCGACGATGTCGCCGATGTTGACGAGGCCGCCGCAGCGATCGAAGGCGATGGCCAGCAGCTCGTCGTCCGTCTTGAGGGGCGCCTGCTGCGCGCCCTCGGCCACCTGGCGCACGAAGCCCTGGTTGGCGATCTGGGTGGCGGCGACGCAGAGGTGGATGAGTTCGTGGCGGGAAAAGCCCTCGCGCAGCAGCAGCGTCTCGGTGCAGCTGCCCTCGGCGTTGAGCCGCAGCATGGACGCCGCCAGCTCGCGGGTGCGGGCGTCGGCGGTGACCAGGGTCCGGGAAGAGTCGGGGTAGGCGGGCCGGGGCCGCAGGGCCGGGCGGGTCGAGTCCTGATGGTGGAGCATTTGTTTCTCCGTTGCTAAGGTGGAATTAGGGAGGCGCGAATGGGCAAAATTCAGAAGGTCGGGATTCCGTGGTACCGGCCCGAGGACTATCCAAAGCTGCTAGGGGTGTTTGCCGATGCCGACCGGCTGCCCGCCACGCACGCGGATTGGCTGGCGCGGGCCGAACAGCTCGAGCAGCAGGTCCGCGCGTCGGGCAAGCGGGTCGAGCGCGTCTATCTCGATCCCGACAAATTCCCCGCCTGGTGCAGGGAACGGGGCCTGGACATCAATGGCCAGGCACGCGCCGGCTACGCCGCAGAGGTCGCCATGCGGCATCTGGGCAATTGAGCTGGCAATGGCCATGCGCGAAAGCGGCATGGCTGGGGGAGTGGGGGAAAGCATGGTGCGCTCCATCGGTGATCGATGGCGCTAAGTTTCAGCATAACTGAAAATATCAGTCAAGCTGAATATCAGCCACACTGAATGTGGAGTCCGTCATTTCTACTGCGATGGGAATCGCACGGGCTTCACAGGGTCAAGTGGCGGCGCAGGTGTAGGTGACCTCGACTTCGCTCGGGATGATCTCGAACGATCGCGTCACAGTGCAGGCGCGCCCGGCCTGCGCCAGAAACTTCATTGCCG
The DNA here is from genome assembly GCA_041659545.1 of Hyphomicrobium sp. GTDB lineage: Bacteria > Pseudomonadota > Alphaproteobacteria > Rhizobiales > Hyphomicrobiaceae > Hyphomicrobium_A. Next base: position 20,965 of record JBAZYB010000005.1, on the reverse strand, counting down.
CAGCTTCATAGAGTGGAATGGGCGGTACAGCATTCTTGCCCGCGACGAGCAGCGCCATCGATCCTCCTAGATCGAGCAGCATCTTCATGCGGTTTTCGCTGGGCTTATTGCGGATCGAATATCCCTGCTTGGTATCGGGATCCACAAACGTGACGGCGGGTGTCTCATCAAAATTCTGATGCGCATAGTTGGAGGCAGCGCAGCCAGTCAGCAGGACGATTGCCAGCGTGCAGGCCAGTCTACCTCCATTGCTCATTTTGCCGTTCAACCTTGTGTTCCCGTTCTATCGGGCAAGGCGCGAAGGACGTTGAGCACCATCGCCTGATCCTTCGCGCGGATCAATCTCAGTAAATCAATAATCGTTCCCTCGATTAGTGGGTCCCGGGATAGAAGGTCGCCCGGGTCCACGTTGAGGGCCTCCGCAAAGGCCATCAGGGTACTATCAGTGAAGCCCTGGGCGCCCGTCTCAATCTGAGAGATCGACGAAACGGACATCGCTACTCGCTCAGCTACCTGCTCTTGGGTGAGGCCGCGATGGTCGCGCCATGCGCGAAAGAAGTAGGTAGGGCGTGAGCGCTTGAGGCGCGGAGTGACTTTCTTGGACATAATCGAATTGTCCCATGGTGTCACTTCGTCCGGCCAATAGGTAGCACTGAAAAATTCATCTTGACTGAAATTCAGTCTGGCTGAATATATTCGCATGGAAGCACTCATCTCATGGTTGGACACGGAGCGCGGTCGCCGGGTGCGTTTGGCCGCTCATCTGAGAATCGGGCCAAGCGCGCTCTCGCAATGGACGCGGGTGCCGGCAGAGCGGGTGCAAGAAGTAGCCGACTTCACCGGGATACTGCCGCATCAACTGCGTCCCGATGTTTTCCAAGGACCCCTGATTGAGAAGGGAGCGGCAGCATGAGCGCGCCGCGCAAGGCACTCTGGGGGTTCGGCGCCTGGGCGGCGATCGGCTGGCCGCTGCTGGCGATCCTCGCAATTGGCATGGTGGTGCAGTTCGCGCCGTCCTTTGCCGCGATGGCCGCCCGCTTCCGGGGGATGCTGTCATGAGGCGGCTTTCGCTCAAGCGCCGCATCGCCGACGCAGTGTTCGCGTTCCGCTACGGTCACACGCGGCGCGATCGCGACCGGTGCCTGGATCGGGGATGGGACCTGCTGTTTCGCCATTCCCTGCACCGCCATGGACGGTTCGAACAATCATCTGAGTCTCCCCCGAACCCCTTCGAGCAATCGCTTGGCGTACTCGCGTGCGAGATCCCAGGCGCGGCTATAGCCCGCGTCCGCTTCGATGTTTGGTTCGCTGCGCAGAAGCGTGCGCGCATCGCCGCTGGCAGAATAGTTCTCAAAAACGGCTGCTATTGCGCGGTCGAGTGCTTTGGCGGACCCGAGATCGCGTTTGACGAGCTCGACGCTGACGGCCACCAGGCAGGCCTGGGTGATCTCCCGCAGGATGGTCTCGGTGTAGAGCCGGGTCTCGGCGCTGGGGATGTGCGTATGCATGGATCGTCCTCCTCGGTGAAAGGGCGCAGCAAAGCGCGCGCCGGCGGAGGTGTCGAGTGAGCTTGCCATCAACCTTCCCCGCTTTCCCATCGGATGCCTCTCACGCCTGCCGTGTCCTCTTCCCTCGGCGGGTTGCCAGCATCCGTGCCTGCTGCCGCCGGTTGTGCTCCTCCCCGACCGGCGGCGGCGTTTTTCGTGAGTTTCATGCGCAGGCCTCCGGGGCCGGATCGGCATGCAGCGTGATCGCACGCCGGAGCTATTCCAGTCAGCGGGTAAACCAGATCGAGGTTACGCGCTCACTCCAGCGGGCGGCTGCTCGCCAATCCGCTGCGGGACGCTGCTCGCAAAAGGGGGCTCGCGTTACGCCATGACCGCCCGCCAGCTGCCCGCCGCCGATTATCATGGCCTCAAGACCGCCTTCCGCGCCCTAGTGCGCCGTATCGGCTCGGCCACACACGCGGCCGAACTGACGCGGGTGCGCCAGCAGGAAATCTCCAATTATGGATCGGCCGCCGACGAATATGCCGAGCGCTTCGCGCCCATCGACGTGATCGCCGACCTCGAGGCCGAAGTGGGCCCGCTGGTGACGGCCGAACTCGCCCGACTGACCAACCACATGCTGCTGCCGCTGCCCGCCGTGGCGCGCTGCGGCACGCCGCTGGGCCGGATCACCGGGCAGGCGATGCGGCAGGTGGGCGAGGCCTTCGCGGACCTAGGCAAATCGCTCGACGACGGCGTGATCACCAAGGTGGAAGGCGCGCACGTGGCGCGCGAGATCGACGAAGCGATCGTGCTGCTGGCGAGAATGAAGCTGCAGGTGATCGAGGATGCCAAGGCCGAGCAGGGCGGGAGGGGCCGGCCATGAGCGCGCTTCGCCGCATTCGCCCGGCGCGATCGCGCAGCGCGCGCATCTACCTCGAGCCCAATGACCGGCACTGGCTGGCGATTGACCTGGGCATCATCTCGACCTGCCTGCAGCGCGAACACGCCCTGGCGCTTGGCGAGGCCCTGCTGGCGACGACGCCGGCGCATGCGCTTTGCCTGCTGCAGGCCTTCGCGCCGGCATTCCGGCAGGAGGACCTGCTGGCGCTGAGCTCGGCGTTGCTCGCCTTCAAGGAAGAGGTGGATTTCGAGGATGGACGCGGCGAGGCGCGGCTGCGTTCGGCGGCAAAGCCGGTGTGGCTGTGATGATCGTTCACGGGCGCAGCTGCACTTTCCCCGAGTTTCACCCGCTCGCCGACCTGTTCCCGCTGATCGAGGGGGCGGAGTTCGATGCGCTCGTTGCCGACATCGAAGCAAATGGCCTGCACGACCCGATCGTGATGCTCGACGGTAGGATTCTCGATGGCCGCAACCGCTTCCGGGCTGCGCGCCTGACCCGGCGCTACGGCGAGGCCTTCGGGGCCGACAACGTCGATGGCAAGCCAGGTGGTGTCGGGGTTTTGGGAACGTGGCAGAACAGTGCGCACTTCCTCGCATTTGGCGCCGGTGATTTCGATCCGACCACAGTTGAGAAAGGGCCGCTGGCCTGGGTGCTGAGCAAGAACCTGCATCGCCGGCACCTGACCGACAGCCAGCGCACCGCCGTGGCGGCCGACCTGGTGGTTCTGCGGCAGGGGCGGCGCACCGACCTCTCGCCAAATGGCGAGAAGTCGGGGGAGGGATTGAGCAAGGCCGAAGCTGCCGACGCGCTGCATGTTTCGGAACGGCAGATCGAGCGGCAGCTGGCAGTCAAGCAGGGCGGCGCCCCGGGCCTCGTCGAAGCGGTCAAGCGCGGCGACGTCAGCGTGTCGGCCGCAGCCGAGATCGCGCAGCTGCCGATCAGCGCACAGCTCGAGGTGATCCGTGGCGCCGACCCCAAGGCCTTCGCGCGGGTGGCCAAGGAGCGCCGGGACGAGCGCCAGGCCGAGAAGCGGGTGCGGCGTACCGAACGGGAAGCCGAACTCGGGGCGCGGCAGCAGGCGCTGCCCGACAAGCGCTATGGCGTTATCCTGGAAGACCCGGAATGGCAGTTCGAGCCGTTCAGCCGGGACACCGGCATGGACCGGGCCGCGGACAATCACTATCCGACCAGCAGCCTGGATGCGCTGAAGGCGCGGGAGGTTGGCGGCATCGCGGCGGCCGATTGCGCGCTGCTGATGTGGGCCACGGTGCCGATGCTGCCGCAGGCGCTCGAACTGCTGGCGGCGCGGGGCTTTGCCTACAAGACGCACTGGGCCTGGATGAAAGACCAGATCGGCACCGGCTACTGGAACCGCAACCAGCATGAGCTGCTGCTGCTGGGCACGCGCGGCAATTTGCCGGCGCCGGCGATGGGAACGCAGTTCCGTTCGGTGCTCGCCTATCCGGTGGGCCAGCACAGCGCCAAGCCGCCCTTTGCCCATGAGATCGCAGAGGCCTATTTCCCCAGCCTGCCGAAGATCGAACTGAATGCGCGGACCAGGCGGGACGGGTGGGATGCCTGGGGGTTCGAGGCGCCTGGAGACATCTCTGGTGGAGACGTCTTGGCCGGGAATGGGTCGAGCCTGAACGATATCCCGGCAGATGCGCCGGAAAAGCATGCGCCGGGTGAGCCGGCCATCGCGGTCGACGTGCCCCCCCATGGCGCCGACCGCGTCCCTTTGCCCTCTGGCGAGCAAGCGGAGCCCAAGGCGCGCGCCGCCTCGCCGGTGAGCCGCCTCGAGGCGGAGCCGATCCTGCGCGCGCACTACGCGACCAGTTCGGCAGACGCGCTTTCCGTCCTGCTTGGCGGGGTGCCGGTGCCCACCATTCGGACCTGGGCGCACCGGCTTGGGCTGACCAGCAAGGAGCGCATTCGCGTGCGTGGTCGCCAGATGATGGTCGAGATCAACGGCAAGCGAGAGGCAGACTGATGCGATCGATCGATATTTCGAAGCGGACGCCGCCTGCGGCCGGCGATCCCGGGCCCGCGCCGATGCTGCAATGGCTCAAGATCGTCGACCTGGTCGTGGATGATGGCTACCAGAGAGACCTGAAGAACGACAACTGGAACCGTATCCGCCGCATCGCCGACAGGTTTCGCTGGACGCGATTCTCGCCGGTGTTCGTGGCGCCTGTCGAGGGCGGCAAATACGCCATCATCGACGGCCAGCACCGCACCCACGCCGCGGCACTTTGCGGCGTGACCGAGGTGCCATGCCAGGTCGTGCACATGACGCGCGAAGAGCAGGCAGCGAGCTTTGCCGCCGTCAACGGCATGGTCACCAAGGTGACGGGTTTCAACATCCTCCGCGCCTCGCTGGTGGCGGGCGAGAGATGGGCGATCGATGCGGCAAAAGTCTGCGCCGATGCCGGTTGCGAACTGATGACCTCGAATGGCTCGACCGACGCCAAGAAGCCGGGCGAGATCTATCCGATCGCGTTGATCAAGAAAGGCGTGGCAGATGGCCACGGCCGCACCATGACCCTGGTGCTGGCGGCACTGCGGCGCTCCGAGTTCGGCAAGCAGGCTGAAGCCTACTCGAACGAAATCCTCAAACCCTTCTTTGCCGCCGTTGCCGATCGGCCATGGCTCCTGGGGGGGGGCGTCGACCTGGCGTCGTTCTGCGATCGGTTCGACGTCTGGGCCTGCCTCGACAAGGCCTCCGAATTCGTCAAGCGCCGGCGCCGGGAAGGCGTGATCGGCGTCTCCCGCTACGACATTGCCGCCGCCGATATCGGGGAGGCGCTCGACAAGGCATTTCCGCAACGCATGCGGCTGCCACCTCCCATGCCTGCCGTTGCCGCTCAATGACGAGGTGACCGAGATGAGCAAATCCCTCAAGCTGAATGGGTCCGATCACGGCGTCTGGACGCTGGTGCAGAACCGCGTCGCCCAGGGCTGGCCGATGCAGGCTATCGCCGACGAGGTCGGGTGGGACGTTCGCGAGCTGTGCGACTGGGTGCTGGGCTACAAACCGCCGCCGCGCCAGCGCTTTCCCCAGCATCGGGTAAGCCCTTCGAGTCTGCTGACCAAGGCCGATCGCGACGACCTGTCCATTGCCGAGAAGGCCCGCCGTTTCAGCAACTGGCAGAAGGCGCAGCAGGGCGCCGCTGCCCGCCTCGATGCCATTGCCCTGGAAACCTCGGGGAAAAGCCAATGAGCACCGTGAACAGCGATTCGGTGGCGCAGGATCAGCTCCGCGCCTTTGTCGAACGCATCGAGCGGGTCGAGGAAGAGAAACAGATGATCTCCGACGACCTCAAACAAATCTACGCCGAAGCCAAGGGCAACGGCTTCGACACCAAGGTGCTGCGGCGAATAATCCGCATTCGCAAACAGGATCACGCCGAGAGAATGGAGCAGGAGGCCCTGCTCGAACTCTACATGGCCGCACTCGGCATGACGCCGCTGGAGACGGCGGCGGAGCGTGCGGAGGAAAAGGCCCGCAGCAGCCTGAGCGCCGCTGAAAGCAAGATCGACAAGCGCCGGCAGCGGCATCTCGGCGCAGTTGGTTTCGATCTTGGCGAGGGGGTGTGAGGCCATGCCAGCTACCGGCTTAACGGATCGCGAAGCAACCCCCGCCGGAAGCGCGAAAGAGCGTCGTCGGCCGGTGACGGTCGTCGTCAATTTCCTCTCCGAGAAGCCTGGCTCCCTGCACGTCGCGGACACCAGCGAGACCGGTGGCAGCTGCTGGCTGCCGCGGCGCGAGATCATCCTGGAGCCCGGCACTCTTGAGGATGCGATGGCCCGCCGCGCCAGGCGGCGCATGGCGCCACTGCGCATCACCATGCCGCTCTGGCTGGCGCTCGATCGCGGGCTCGCGACCGAGGCCAGTGAAGGGCAAGGTGCCCTGTTTTGAACCCTGCAACCTGAGGAGACCTCCATGTCTGCAACTGCACGAAAGTCCGAAGACACTTTGACAGCCATCTTCAAGGCCGATGCCGTCCTGCCCGCGTTCATCATCACCGGGCAGACCGGGATCGCCATCCGCGCCGGCACCAAGATCGACCTGGGCGGGCCGATGCGCGTCTATCTCGAGCAGACGCCGATCGCCATCCCGGTGCCACTGGTGGCCGGCGCCGACTATGGCATCCGGATCGATGCCGAGGGCACGCCGTCTGCGGTGCTGATTGAGGACCCGGAGCTGCTGTTCGATTGTGTCGGCGGGTTCCACTTCGCGCCAGGCGGCAATGCGGCGGCCCGCACCGGCGGGGATGATGTGCCCGCGATCAACCCGTGCTCAATCTGGGATATCGGATTCCGGCCCAGCTGTGAGGACCCGCGCGGCATGGCCCATGTCTCCGGCGTTCCGGGGTCGGAAGGCGTGGCGCCGTTCTGGGCGGATATCTACCTGCTCGGCAAGGGGCATTCCACGCTCGGCACCAGCTGCTTTGGCGAAACGATTGCCGATGGCGACAATCCGCCGGACGGGTTCGAGACGCTCGATTTCGCCGCTGCCAAGGCGGTGATGGCCAGCCACGGCAAGGGGTTGATGAGCTTTGTCGAGTTCACCGCCGCGGCCTATGGCGTCACCGAGAAATCTGCGCGGGGCAAGGATCCTAAGGTCAGCGGGATCGATGCGCCGCGCACCAGCCGCGTGGGTCTGCAGCAGGCGACCGGCAACCTCTGGACCTGGGGCCATGATGGCGACCCCGACGAACCCCGCGCCTCCATCTTCGGCGGGAACTGGGGCTACGGCTCGTCCGCCGGCTCCCGGTACGCGCGCGTCGATTTCTGGCCCGGCTACTCGGACGGGTGGCTCGGGGCGCGCGGCCGCAGTGACCACCTGCAACTTGCCTAGCTGGCGCGAAAGCGCCGGCCTGCCTTCCCCTCAATCCCATTCACAGGAGTGCCTGATGTCACCCTCTGCAGCTCTTAAATCTGCCGCGCTGGTCGCGGCACTGACTAAGGCCGATCCGGCGTCGCCGGCGTTTGTCGCCACCGGCCGGGACAGCCTATCCATCAAGGCCGGGACCATCCTCACGCTCAATGGCGAACCGTTCGAATTCGATGAGGCCACGGCCATCGTGCCGTCCGAGCTCACGCCCGGGCAGGACTATCAGATCATCAGCACGGCAAGCGGCGTGCTGTTCATGGTGGCTTGCGGCGCCGATATCGGTGGCGATGTCGTTGTTGGCGGTTTCCACTTCGCACCAGGCGGCAATGCCGAGGCGCGGAGCGGCGGGGATGCCGTGCCCGCGATCAATCCCCATTCGATCTGGGATCTGAACTTCCGACCCAGTTGTGCCGACGCGCGCGGCATGACGCTCATCGATGGACGTTTCTGGTGCGACATCTATCTCTGCGGATCCAGTCCGCATGCATTGGGCACCAGCCGGTTCGGCGCGACCATTGCCGACGATAGGGACCGGCCGCTGCGTCCGGACGGCAAGCGGTACCCGAGGTTCGACTATGAAGTTGCGACGGCGGTCTATGCCGCGCAGGGCAAGCAGCTGCTGAGCATCGAGGAATTCTTTGCCGCCGCGTTCGGTGTCACCGAGGCCACATCGGCCGGCGATGATCCGAGAACCGCCGGGCTCGATGCACCGCATACCAGCAAATGGGGCGTGATGCAGGCGACCGGCAACATGTCGACCTGGGGACACGATGGCGACCCTGAGGGCCCGCGCCGGGCTTGTCGGTTCGGCGGGCACTGGGGCAACGGCTCGCACGCCGGCTCCCGGTACGCGGTCGTCGATTGCTGGCCCGGCAGCTCGAACGAGTGGCTCGGGGCGCGCGGCCGCAGTGACCACCTGCAACTTGCCTAGCTGGCGCGAAAGCGCCGGCCTGCCTTCCCCTCAATCCCATTCACAGGAGTGCCTGATGTCACCCTCTGCAGCTCTTAAATCTGCCGCGCTGGTCGCGGCACTGACTAAGGCCGATCCGGCGTCGCCGGCGTTTGTCGCCACCGGCCGGGACAGCCTATCCATCAAGGCCGGGACCATCCTCACGCTCAATGGCGAACCGTTCGAATTCGATGAGGCCACGGCCATCGTGCCGTCCGAGCTCACGCCCGGGCAGGACTATCAGATCATCAGCACGGCAAGCGGCGTGCTGTTCATGGTGGCTTGCGGCGCCGATATCGGTGGCGATGTCGTTGTTGGCGGTTTCCACTTCGCACCAGGCGGCAATGCCGAGGCGCGGAGCGGCGGGGATGCCGTGCCCGCGATCAATCCCCATTCGATCTGGGATCTGAACTTCCGACCCAGTTGTGCCGACGCGCGCGGCATGACGCTCATCGATGGACGTTTCTGGTGCGACATCTATCTCTGCGGATCCAGTCCGCATGCATTGGGCACCAGCCGGTTCGGCGCGACCATTGCCGACGATAGGGACCGGCCGCTGCGTCCGGACGGCAAGCGGTACCCGAGGTTCGACTATGAAGTTGCGACGGCGGTCTATGCCGCGCAGGGCAAGCAGCTGCTGAGCATCGAGGAATTCTTTGCCGCCGCGTTCGGTGTCACCGAGGCCACATCGGCCGGCGATGATCCGAGAACCGCCGGGCTCGATGCACCGCATACCAGCAAATGGGGCGTGATGCAGGCGACCGGCAACATGTCGACCTGGGGACACGATGGCGACCCTGAGGGCCCGCGCCGGGCTTGTCGGTTCGGCGGGAGCTGGGTCAACGGCTCGTACGCCGGCTCCCGGTACGCGTACGTCGTTTACTGGCCCGACGACTCGTACGAGTGGCTCGGGGCGCGCGGCCGCAGTGACCACCTGCAACTTGCCTAGGCGGCGCGAAAGCGACCGCCCTGAGACATATGACCATGTCCAAGCCGACCGCCATTGCCCGGGACGATAATCCCTCATTCGAGGCGATGGCGATCGTCGACAAATACGAGGTCTTCTTGAACTATCTCTACCCCAAGGTTCAAAATTGCCCGCGCAAGCATGGCGTCCTCCGCGATGCCGTGCTTGCGGCGCTCTTCGTGCCGGTGCCCGGATTCCATGCCGCCGGCAAGACCAAGCAGATCTCGCGCCTTTATGCCGTAGATGCCGATATCGCGGTGCTGCGGTTCTGGTTGCGCTTCATGGCCAACAGCTCTCGCGCCATCATCACCGAGGCTCAGTGCAAGGTGGCAATGCGCCACCTCAATGAGGTCGGCTCGATGCTCGGGGCATGGATCCAGAAGACTTCGACGCGACAGATTGAGGGAAGCCGCTCCGGTGGAGCAGCTTCCGCACGAGAAGGCCTCCCGACCAAAGATCGGGTGGTTGGAGGATGACCGGGGAAATGATGCGGGGCGCCTCCATCTTCGGCGGGAACTGGGACAACGGCTCGAACGCCGGCTCCCGGTACGCGAACGTCGATTACTGGCCCGACAACTCGAACGAGTGGATCGGGGCGCGCGGCCGCAGTGACGACCAGTTGGAATCATGGTGGGCGGACGTCTCGCGAAGGGGCTCGCATCTCGCCATGGGCGCTCGGCGGTGGCTACGGCCCCGCCGGCCTTACACATCGTGCCTGGGCGGCTGCTCGCGTAGGGGCTCACACCTCACCGCGCTGCCCCTCCTGGGTGCTGGTGGTCAGCCCGGGCATCCTGCTTCGGCGAATACATTGCACGGTTCGGCAGAACGGGGCGTAGCGGCGGGAGGGTGGTGGCAATTGCACTGCTCGCCGGCTCGTCGAGACCCGGGGCCGGCTCTTTATGCCTTTTCAGCATCGTCTTTTCAGCAGCACAGCCATGGGCAGAAATTGGCCAAGCACTATCGCAACCTCATCGGCCGCATCACGGCCGCCGACACCATGCGGGAGGCCTATCGGCTGACCTCACTGGGCAAGCGCCTCACGCCGGCGCGGCTCGAATTCAAGGAATACGACGCGCTCAATCTCGGCACGCTTTCGGTTGACATGGCGACTGGAGCCTATGTCCAGGGTACGCCGCACGAGTTTCAGATCTTCGACCCAAAGCTGCGCACAATATCGGCGCTGCCGTTCCGCGATCGGGTGGCGCAGCAGGCGCTCTGCATCGTTATAGGGCCCATCTTCGAGCACACGCTGCTGCCGCGCACCTTTGCCTGCCGGCCAGGCAAGGGAACCCATGCCGGCATGCGCGCGCTGCAGGCGGACCTGCGGCGGCTGGGCAGGGTGGCGCCGGTCTATTTCCTCAAGACCGATTTCTCGCGCTACTTCGCCTCGATCGACCGCAAGGCGCTGTGGCGGCTGATCGACGCCAAGGTGACCTGTGCCGCGACACGCCGTGTGATCGAGGCCATGGTGCCGCGCGACGGCATCGGGCTGATGATCGGCAGCCTCTGCTCGCAGATCTTCGCCAACATCTATGGCGGGCAGCTGGATCGCTTCCTGCAGCAGGAATGCGGCGAGACCTACTGGTATCGCTACATGGACGACCTGGTGGTACTGGGGCACTCATCCGAGCACCTGCGGCGGCTCAAGGACGCGATAGGGACATTTTCCCGCGAGCGGATGGGTCTGCGCTTTTCCAAGTGGCAGATCGCGCCGGCAGCGCGCGGCATCAACTTCCTCGGCTATCGGATATGGGCGACGCACAAGCTGCTGCGGCGTGACAGCGTCGTGCGGGCGCGCCGCAAGATTGCCGCCTATCGCGCAGCGGGCGACTATGAGCGGCTGCAGAAGTTCCTCGCCGCCTGGGTCGGGCACGCCAGCCACGCCGATAGCCGAAACCTGCTCAAGAGCCTCAGGATCGAGGTGGATGCATGAGCAGCTGGGATGAACTCACCGAGGCGCAGAAGAGGGCAATCTCGGCCCACAATCGCCGCCACCACAGCTCGGCCAATCGAGAGGCAAGGCTGCGAGCTGAAGACGCCCGCACGCTCGCGCTCAACCAGGCCTGCGACTGGCTGCTGGCCAATGGGCACGCCGATGCCGGCAAGGCCCTCGAGTCGGCATTCTTCGAGGGCGTAGGATGACACTTTCCGCCGCAATCGTCGAAGAGCTGGTGAACGCGGGGCTGCAAGGCTCGGCGCTTGTCGCCGCATGCTGGCGGATCCAGCGACAGGATTCTCCCGTGTGCGAGGCGATTGCGCGTACCAGAGGCGCGGAGCGCACCGCCAGGTGGCGGGAGCGGCGGAAACAGGGCGTCACGCGTGACGGTGGTGACGTCACGGTGACGCATGGTGACGCGGGTGATGCAGCGCGCGAAAATGCACAAACGCCAGCAAATCCGGGGGTTTCGCAGGTTCGTCGGCTGAATGTCAGTGACGTTGTAGGCGTCACACAGCGTCACACAGCGTCACATGGTGACGGCGGTCGGAAAAAAGAAAATCCCCCACACCCCCTTAAGAAAAAACTACTACCCCATTCCCCCCAAAGGGGGGTTTCCCCTTCAGCGTCACAGGGGCTTCGAGAGCCGATCCGGATCAATGGCCGCTGCTGGCTGCCAGCGGAGCATCCGCTGTTCCGGGAGCTGGGCGCCATGCGGGGAAAGACCTATCCCACCGACCGGGAACTGGGCTGGTGGTTCGACGGGGAGCTGGTGGCGAAAGCCGAGGGGCGACTGGTGACGAAGGTGACGGTGCTGCTGCCCCTCCCAGCCGTTCACGACCCGCCGCAGGCGCTGCTGACGGGATGAGGGTTTCGCAGAGGCTGGGGAATTGGGACGATGCGCATGGCAATTGTTGAGACGCTCGATATCGAGGCGCTGGTGACCTGGGCGTTGCGGGACCAGGGGTTAGGCTGGGGTGGCCGGGACAGCCTGGTGAGGGACGATTATTCCGACCTGGGCACGGTGATCGACGCCGGCAGTACCGGCTCGCACCCGACGATCAGCCTCTTGAGCGACGATGATGCGCTGGTCGTCAAGCAGGGGATCGACGCGCTGCCCACCGAAATGCGGGCCGTGGTGATTCTCTACGGCCGGGCCGGGCTGCGGCCCGAAGGGGCGGACGAGGAGATCGGCGAGCCCGAGCAGCTCATGGACAAGCGCGGGAGGCCCCGCTGGCGCTACGACAACCCGGCCAACAAGCGCGGGCCGAAGGAACCGCTGCTCGATGTGCTGGGCTGGACGCAGAAGCGCGAGGCGATCCGCTTTGCCCGGGCGCAGTGGACGCTGTGGCGGGAGGCGCTTGCGGCGCTCGTCGGCCCGCTCAACGCGGCGATGGTGACGCACCGCGCTACCGGCCCGGCCGCGCCCGAGCATCCCTGGGATATGCCAAGGCCTGCCGTGCACGGGCTGGCCGGGTTCGCTCCCTCGACCGAGCCGCAGCCCTGGCTGCGCATGGGGCACGCGCCCGAGCTACGGCACGGGCGGGCGATCGAGGACGTGCGGGTATCGGCTATCGCGCCGGTGGCGGCACAGGCCAGCGACTGGTCGGCGCCCACCCAGCCGCCGCGGCGCCGCAGGGCTGCGCCGCAAGCCGCCGGATAGGGCAAGCGGGGGACGGGACAGATGCGCTCTTGCGTGCACCAGTAATTTGCGGCATATCGGATGCATACGAATAGGGAATCACACGCGCTGCGGGCAACCGGGGCGCGTTTTGCTTTTGTGGCCAGAGGTATGCCCTCGGTTCAACGCACAAATTTGCATCTTGAGGGTAACGGATGGGCAGGCTCTCGAACATCCGTTCGGGGCTGAAGCCGATGTCGGGGCGGCTGCGGCTGCCACCCAAGATCGCCGACAGTCTCTACACATCGCGCGAGTGGCGCGAGCTGGTCGCCCGCATCAAGCGGGCGCGTGGCGCATGGTGCGTAATCTGCGGATCGAAGCACCGGCTCATCGGTGACCACATCATTGAGATACGGGATGGCGGCGCGCCTCTCGACACCAGCAACGTCGAGCTGCTGTGCTTCACGTGTCACCAGAGGAAGACGGCAGCGGCTCGGCTCAAGCGAGCGCGAGGGCAGACGTAGGGGGGGGTGGTCAAATCTCTACCAAACTCGCTGTCCTCCGCACCGCCGTCCCCACCATTCGGAGGTTTTTTGTTGTGAGTGAGAATTTGGACCTGCTGGGCGACCCTATTCCTGATGGGTTTGGCCGGCGGGGGCGTCCGGCGCATGTGCCGACTGATGAAAAGCGTAGGCTTGTCATACAGTTACTGGCCTTCGACTGGTCACCCGAGCGCATCTCGGCCGCGCTGGCGATCACGCCGCCGACCTTGCGTAAACATTATTTTCGCCAGCTCGCCGTGAGGGTCGAGGCGCGGGCTCGGGTCGAGGGTCGGCTGCTTGGCGCGCTGATGGCGGAAGCCGAGGCCGGCAACATCACCGCGATCGACAAGTACCTCAAGCGGTTCGATCGGCATGACCTGGCGTTCGCTCCGCCGAAGCGGGATAAGGAGACCAAGCTCGGCAAGAAGGACGCCGCCAAGCGCGACGCCAAGGCGCCGCCGGATAGCACCTGGGGCGAATTGGTCCGCCACTGATGTGGGATTTCTCCTGTTCGGACTGGGTCGACCGGCTGAAGGCCGGCCGGACGCTGGTGCCGGACCTGCCGCTCGACGAGGCCGAGGCCGAACGCGCCGTTCGGATCTTCGACAAGCTGCGACTGCCCGATGTCGTCGGCATGCCTTCGATGGGAGAGGCGGCCGGCGACTGGATCCGTGACATGGTGCGGGCGCTGTTCGGCTCGATGTCCGATGAGGGCGTCCGCCAGGTGAAGGAGATGTTCGGCCTGTTGCCGAAGAAGAACTCCAAAACTACCAACGGCGCCGGCATCATGATCACGGCGCTGCTGATGAATGAGCGGCCGCGCGCGGAGGGGCTGCTGATTGGCCCGACACAGGAGATCGCGGACCTCGCCTTCAACCAGGCGGCTGGGATGATCGCTGAGGACCCGGAAGGTTACTTGCAAACCCGGTTCGCGGTGCGTGACCACATCAAGACGATCGAGGACCTGAAGAACGGCTCGACGCTGAAGATCAAGACCTTCGATATGCGGGTGATGACCGGATCGAAGCCGACCTGGGTGCTGGTAGACGAACTGCATGTGATGTCGAGCGTGAGCTATGCCTCGCGCGTTATCGGCCAGATTCGCGGCGGACTGTTGCCGCGGCCGGACGGGTTCCTGCTGTTCATCACCACGCAGAGCGACTTGCCGCCCGCCGGCGTATTCCGCGCCGAGCTGCAGCTGGCGCGCGGCATTCGTGATGGCCGCATCGTCGGCAAAGGCGCGTCGATGCTGCCGGTGCTCTACGAGTTTCCGGAAGACATGCAGACCGGCAAAGAGAAGGCGTGGGAAAACCCGGCCTTCTGGCACATGGTCAACCCCAACCTCGGGTTGTCGATCACGCTCGATGCGCTGGAAACGGACTATGCGCAGGCCCGTGAAAAGGGCGACGAAGAGATCCGGCGCTGGGCCAGCCAGCATCTCAACGTGGAAATCGGACTCGCGCTGCACAGCGATCGCTGGCGCGGCGCAGACTTCTGGGAGGATGCTGCGGATCCGGAGCTGGTGACGCTCGACGCGCTGCTGAGACGCAGCGAGGTCGTGACCATCGGAATCGACGGCGGCGGCCTAGATGATCTGCTTGGGTTCAACGCAACCGGCAGGGACAAGGTCACCAAGCGATACCTGGCCTGGTACCACGCCTGGGCACAGGACGATGTACTCGAGCGTCGCAAGGAAATCGCCGAGACGCTGAAGGATTTCGAGCGGGACGGGGATCTGACGATCTGTACCACGCCGACGCAGGACGTCGAAGAGGTCGCCGACCTGGTCCAGTTGGTGTTCGAGTCCGGATTGCTTCCGGAGAAGTATGGCGTTGGGCTGGACCCACAGGGCGTTGCGGCCCTGGTAGACGAGCTCTCGGCGCGCGACATAGAGACCGACGAGAACGGCGGTCCGGTGACCGGCGTGTCCCAGGGCTTTCGGCTTTCCTCCGCGGTGTGGGGGATGGAGCGAAAGCTCAAGGACGGGACCTACCGACACTCCGGTTCGGCGATGATGAACTGGGCCGTCGGAAACGCAAAAGCTGAACAGCGGGGGAATGCCGTGCTCATCACCAAGCAAGCCGCCGGCAAGAGCAAGATCGACCCGCTCATCGCTGGGTTCAACGCGTTCTATCTTATGGGCCGCAATCCGGAGGCGGCAAGTGGCGGCTCGTTTTGGGAAGCGATGGCGTCCTGATGGCGAACTGGCGTGAGCGGCTGGGGGTCTGGTTGGTTGGGTCGCGCAAGGGCGACGACCCGACATTGAGGGAGGCGGCCATCCGTGGCGGCCTGCCCACGGCGCACTCAGGCGCACGCGTCACGGCTGAATCCTCGCTCTATGTGTCGACGGTGCTGGCGTGCTGTCGTGTCATCGCAAACGGCCTCTCGCAGGTTCCGTTCCGAGTGTACCAAGAGGTCGGCGGACGCCGTCGCCCAGCCGCCGAGCATCCGCTCTACGCGCTGCTCTATCGCCGGCCGAACAGTTGGCAGACCAGCTATGAGCTGCGGGAGACAATCGCCTTTCATGTGCTGCTGACCGGCAACGCCTACGTCTTCGTCAACCGTGTTGGCATCGGCCGCACCATCAAGGAACTGATCCCGC
>JBAZYB010000005.1:0-5050 GCA_041659545.1 Hyphomicrobium sp. | reverse complement strand
CGAAGCGGGTCGAGGTGAAACAGAAGCCGGATCTGTCGCTCGAGTACAAGGTCACGACCGAGAACGGTGCTGCGACCACCTTCGGGCGCGATGCGATCTGGCATCTCCGGGGGCCGTCGTGGAACTCGTGGCTCGGTCTCGAGGCGGTGAAGCTGGCGCGCGAGGCCATCGGGCTGGCGATCACTCTGGAGCAGGCGCAGGCGGAATTCCAGAAGAATGGCGCGCAATCGTCCGGCGTCCTGGCAACGAAGGACAAGCTGTCGCCCGAGCGGTTTGAACTGCTTTCGGCGTGGCTCGACAAGCACTTGCCAGGTGGGGATCGGTTCGGCAAGCCGATGATCGTGGACAACGCGGCGACCTATACCGGTACCTCGATAACGGCGACGGATCAGCAGCTGCTCGAGACGCGCAAGCATCAGATCGAGGAGATCTGCCGGGAGTTCGGCGTCATGCCGATTATGGTCGGGTTCTCCGACAAGGCCGCGACCTATGCCAGTGCCGAGCAGATGTTCCTCGCCCACGTCGTTCACACGCTGTCGCCCTGGTATCAGCGGATCGAGCAGAGCGCGGACGTGAACCTCCTCAGTGAGGAAGAGCACGCCCAAGGGTTCTACACCAAGTTCACGCCGAACGCCCTGATGCGCGGCGCTGCCAATGATCGGGCGAGCTTCTACGCCAAGGGGCTCGGGGCGGGCGGCACCAAGGGCTGGCTCACCCAGAACGATGTGCGCGGCTTCGAAGAGATGGATCGGAGCGACGATCCCGAAGCGGACAAGCTGCCGCAACCGACCGGAAAAACTGCGGCCCCGGCCGATCCGACAGGAGACCCCAATGCAGCGTGAAGCTTTCTATGCGCCGTTCGAGGTGAAGTTCGCCGATGCCGGCACGCCGGGGGCGTTCGAGGGGTATGGGGCGGTCTTCGGGAATGTCGATGCCTATGGCGATGTGATCCAGAAGGGCGCGTTCAAGGAGACGCTGCGCGACTGGGGCAAGACCAAGAAGTTGCCGCCGATGCTGGTGCAGCATGGCGGCTGGATGATGACTGACATGGACGCGCTGCCCATCGGGATGTGGGAAGCGATGTCGGAGGACGACACTGGCCTGCACGTCAAGGGGCGCCTGATCAACCTTGACACCGAGCGCGGCAAGACCATCCACGGCGCGATGAAGGAAGGCGCCCTCGACGGCATGTCGATCGGCTACCGCGCCAAGGAGTTTGCCCTCGGCACCAAGCCGGAGGAGCCGCGCCGCACACTGAAGAAGGTCGACCTGATGGAAGTGTCGGTGGTGACCTTCCCGGCCAACGGCAAGGCCCGTGTGTCGTCGATCAAGTCGGCCGGCGACATCAAGACCATTCGTGAATTCGAGGACTGGCTGCGGGATGCGGGCGGTTTCTCCAATGCCCAGGCGAAGGCCATTGCCTCGCGTGGGTTTAAGGCAGCGGACCCTCGGGATGAGGACGAAGCCGGTATCGCGGCGATGCTTCGCCGCAACATCGCAACTCTTCAACCCACGAGGTAAATCACCATGGAACTCAAGGAGCTGATCGAACAGCAGGGGACTGCGTTCGATGCGTTCAAGAAGTCCCACGACGAGCAGATCGCCGAACTCAAGAAGCTCGGCTCGAACGACCCGGTTATTCTCGAGCGCCTGTCCAAGATCGAAAAGTCGCTCGATGCTGCGGTCGAGGGCAAGGCGGCCGTCGACGCGGCGATCAAGGCCGAGGCCAAGGAGCGCGAGGCGCTCGAGGCGCGCATCAACCGCGAGGGCATTAAGGGCTCTCCCGAGAGCGGCAAGTTGCAGATCGAGATCAAGGACTTCAACAACGTCCTGAAGGCCAATGCCGCTGATCGCGGCCGCCAGGTCACGCCGCTCGATGCCGCCGGCTACGATGCCTACAAGTCGGCCTATGACCACTGGCTGCGCGAGGGCAAGGACGGCTTGAGCGGCGACGAGGTGAAGACCCTCTCTGTCGGGTCCGATCCGGATGGCGGCTACTTCGTGACTCCGGACCTCAGTGGCCGCGTCGTCAAGAAGGTCTACGAGACGAGCCCGATCCGGCAGTATGCCAGCCAGATGACAATCTCGACCGATGCCCTCGAGGGCATCGAAGATCTCGGTGAGGCCGGCGCCGGGTATGCCGGCGAACGGTCGCAGGGCTCGGACACCACCACCGCCCAGGCCGGTAAATGGCGGATCCCGGTGTTCTGGATCGACACCGAGCCGAAGGCGACGCAGCAGCTGCTCGACGATGCTTCGATCGATGTCGAGGCCTGGCATGCCGATAAGGTCGCCAACAAGTTCGGGCGCTTCGAGAATTCCGAGTTCATCACCGGCGCCGCGAACAAGATCCGCGGCTTCGTCAACGGCTACACCATCGCCGCCGATGCCGGCACCGGTGTGACCTGGGGGACGATCGGCTACCTCGCTACTGGCGTCTCGGCCGACTTCGCGGCGACCGTGAAGGGCGACAAGCTGATCGACCTGATGGGGCTGCTGAAGGGTGAGTATCTCACCGGCGCCGCCTGGTTCACCCGTCGCACGGTGATCACGGCGATCCGCAAGTTCAAGGACGGGCAGTCGAACTATATGTGGCAGCCGAGCTTCGTTGCCGGCGAGCCCGAGACGATCATGGGCTATCCCGTTGCCCGGTGCGAGGACATGCCGGCGCTCGCCGCCGACAGCCTGTCCCTCGCCTTCGGTAACCTCAAGGAAGCCTACCAGATCGTCGATCGCCAGGGGATCAAGGTGCTGCGCGACCCGTACACCAGCAAGCCCTACGTGAAGTTCTATACGACCAAGCGCGTCGGCGCCGGCGTGGTGAATTTCGAGGCTATCAAGCTGATGAAGTTCGGCGCTTCGTAAAAGCGAGCATCTAGCCGGCGGCCAGGTGCTGCCGGGTTTCCCGTTCTCAACTTTTGCAAAGGAGGCTCGCCGATGCGCGACCTTGCCAACCACCTGCATACTACGCGGGCGCTCTCGCCTGTCGCGGCCGGTACCGACAACACCGCGCTGGTGAGCCAGAAGCTCGACCTGCTCGGCTTTGAAGGCGCCATGCTTTCGATCAACATCGGCGCCAACACCGACGCCGACGCTACCTTCGTCGTGCTGATGGAGGACTCTCCCGACAACACTACCTTCACCGCCGTCGACGATGCGTACCTGACCGGCACCGAGATCCTTGCCGGCTTCCAGTTCGACGACGACAACGAGAGCCGGAAGATCGGCTACGTCGGCACGCAGCGCTATCTTCGGGCGACGATCACCCCGGCGAACAACGCCGCGGGCAATATCTTCGTCTCGGCGATGTGGATCCTTGGCTACCCGAGCCGCCAGCCGACCACGAACCCGCCGCAGTAAGGCAGTCTAACGATCTCAAATGGGGCGGTTGCTGCCGCCCCATTTGACCTGTCATCCCAAAAGAGGACGCCATGGCAACGCTCTATATCAGCGAGTACGCTTACATCGGCGGGGGCGCCAACGGCGCCTATATCGGCGTGGCACCTGAGCCACCCCTCGCCGAACAGGCGCTCGCCATCTCCGGTACGTCGAACCCGTCAGCCGCCTTCAACGCCGCCACCTGGTTCATCCGCGTGCACACAGATGCCATCTGCTCGATCCTGGTTGGCAGCGGCACCCCGGTCGCAACAGGCGTCAAGAAGCGGCTGCCGGCTGACCACACCGAGTATTTTGCAGTGACGCCAGGCCACAAGCTGGCCGTGATCTCGAACACCTGAGGTCGGCGGTATGGGCACCATGGGGCTTGGACAGCTCGGCGGATTGGGCCGCCTCGGAAGGCCCGCCCTCTCAGAGGGCGGGGGGGCAGGCCCCAGCGCTGGCTCCGGTCTCCTGCTCGAAGGTGACATGGCTGACGACGCCACGGACTTCCTCCTGCTTGAGGGCGACATGGCCGACGACGCGAGCGATTTTCTACTCCTTGAAGGGGACATGGCATGAGCGATAAAACTCTCTCCGCACTGACGGAATCCACAGCGCCAGCTACGTCCGATATTTTCGCGATGGTGGTGAGCGGAAATTCCCGCAAGGTCACGCTGGCGAGTGCATTCAAGGCGTTCAACCTCTTCGCGGGCACGAACACCCTCGATATGCGCAACGGGGTGAATACGCAGAAACTCAATATTTACTCCACCTACACCGACGCATCGAACTATAGACGGATTGAGATATACGAGGGAGGTATTGTTAAACGAGGGGTAGGAACTGGTATAGATAATACTGTCTTGTATCTATACAATGTCGGTTCTGGACCTGTTACAATTGGCACGGCCGACACTGAACGATGGAAGGTTCTCGGGACAGGACATTTTGTTGCCGCGCTGGATAACTCCTACGATATTGGTGCAAGTGGGGCGACACGACCGCGTACGGCTTACCTCGGTACTAGCCTATTTGTTGGAACCACCAAAGTTGTCGGCGCTCAGGGCGCGGCGGTTATTGATGCAACCGACGCCGCAACAGCAATCACACAGCTTAATGCGCTGCTCGCACGTGTTCGCGCACACGGCCTGATCGCGTAAGGGAAATCACATGCTCACGCTCGAAGAACTCCAAATCCTCATGCCGGTGATCGATGCCGGCATCAAGGCCGCTGGCATCCAGATTTTCCAGAACCCGACCGGCGGTATCCACATGCAATCTGCGATCGCCAAGTTGCAACAGATGGCCGACGAGGCGAGCAAGCCCAAAACTCAGGAGCAGCCCAATGGCTAAGATTTCCATAGCTCTCACGTCCGCCATCGGCAACACGTCGCACGACTGGCCGGTCCTTTCCGACGCGCAGATGACGCGCTTCCTGGACTACCTATGGGACACTTACCCGCAGTACGAGGTGGACGGCATCACCCGCAAGGCCCGCACCAACGCCAACCTCGTGCTCTGCTATCAGGCGTGGTCTACGGCGCTCTGGAACGGCACCAAGGCGAACGTGCTGTCCTATGAGCGAGACAAGGCTGCACAGCTCGCCCGCGCCGGTGTGGCCGATCTGGCCTAATCCTCCCCACACCCTAACCTCAACTGTGCCTATCAAGAT
>JBAZYB010000004.1:0-47649 GCA_041659545.1 Hyphomicrobium sp. | reverse complement strand
ATCTACCCCTGGCATCGTTCTCTACCTCGCCGCGGAGGGGTCCTACGGTTTCCGGAACCGCGTCAAGGCGTGGGTGAAAACGCGCGGCGTCGAGGGATCGAGATTGGCGCATTTCAGGCTGATCGAAAAATCCATCAATTTCATGAACCACGAGGACATCGACCGGCTCATCCGGACGATCAGAACCGTTCTCGCACAATCCGGCCAACAACTGGCCATGGTCGTCGTCGACACGGTGTCGCGCTCGATGCCGGGCGCTGACGAGAACCTGCAGAAGGACATGACGTTGTTCGTGCGGGCCTGCGACGCGGTCAAGGACAGTTTCGGCTGCGCGGTCGTCGGGGTCCACCACGCCGGCAAGAGCGGCGACATGCGGGGCTCGACGGTCTTGCTCGGGGCGGGCGATTTCGTTTTCAGCCTGGCCCGCAAGAAGGGGCTGATGACGGGCGTGATGACCTGCGACAAGATGAAGGACGGTCCGGACGGATGGGAAGACCTGTACCGCTTCGACAGCATTGGGCTCGATGACGGCGAAAGCTCGCTGGTCGTCGGCCGCGCCGACGGGTCGTTTGGCCCCTCCCGGGAGTTGACGCCAGACGTCATGCAGACCGTCCTGGAGGCGATGCGGGCGGCGTGGAATGCCGGCGAGCCATGGTCGAAAAATGCCCGCGCCAAGGACCGATACGCCGTTACGCTCATGGTCCGCGACTACGGATTAGATGGCATAAAGGCGGAAGAAACGCTGTTGGCCTGGGAGAACGCGGGCATGATCGAGCACAAATTGCTGTCCGCCAAAAGCAAACTCAACGGCTATTATGTGGCGGTGGGACTTGGACAAGCTGTCCACAATGTCGGTATTTTCGCCTGAAATCCGTGGCGGAGACAGGCGGAGACATAGGCGGAGACAGGCGGAGACAGCGGCGTCATTCTGTAAGTCATTGATATCATTGATGGCGGAGACGTTGGCGGAGACAGGCGGAGACGCGGAGACAAATGCGTAAACCTTTGAAAACATTGGCGGAGACATTTTGGCGGAGACGCGGAGACAGGGGGGTATATATACGGGGTTTGGGCGCTGCGCGTCCCCAAGGGGCAACCCACCCCGGTATAAATAACTTACGGTTTGTGTTTAGGGGCAGGCCAGTGGTCAGGACGAATTGTCCAAAGGTAGGCCAAACAAAAAGGAGACGCGCTTATGTTGCTTGCAGTCGGAAACACGTACACCCACAAAAGGCAAAACTATTTGTGTGTTGGTCTGGAGCCCTACGTTCGAAGGGACGGGGTGGGGATCGAGTTGGCGCTCTTGAAGACGCAGTGCGCACGCTGCGGTCTGTCGTTTACGTTTAAGCTCCGCGCCGAGGCAGAGAAGTTTCAGCCGAACAGAAATTGCTCGCTCCATTCTCGACCGCTGCGAACGAAGCGCGCCGCTAAAATTGTCTAAATCTCTTTTATGGATTTTTCGGCAAAATCGTCTAAATCTCTTTTCGGGACTTTTGGCAAAATTGTCTAAATCGCTTTTAAGGGGGTCGTCATGGATAAATTCAGATTGGTGGGCGTCGGGCTTGGTTTGTTGAGCGTCGCGCTGACGCTCGGGCGCCGCGTCGCCGAGGGCGGCGCCTTGCCGCCGGCGCCGGAATTGATTGGCCAACTGGCGGGCGCCATGGTGGCGGGTTATCTGCTAGGTTTTATCGCCTCATCGTTCGCCAGGCGTTCAAGCCGTCGCGGATAGGAGATTTTCTAGCGTCAGTTCCGGCCGCCAATAGGGCGCCAGCGAGCGCGGAGTGTGTCGGGCGATGTCGGATACCAGAAAAAGGCAAAAGCGCGCCAGCGCGCGGCTATGACGGAAACAGCAAAACGGCCGCTTGTGACTAGCGGCCGTTTTTTAATTGTCGGATTGAGCGTATTCTAGGGCACGTGTAAAAAGTAATCCGTAAAATGACGCCCGCGTTCATCGCGTCCTACCGATTTTCCGAAAATTGGGCGCCCCGGCTTATTGTGGAAAGTCCATAGGCTGGCGTAGGGCCATTTATCGTTGACGATATGCGGCTGCACGTCTAGCTTGCCATCGTATATGCGCTTGTAAAATTCTGTTTTTGATACGGGTTTCATAGCTTCCAACATCTCTGTTTTCCTCTATCCGGTTTATTTCTGGTTTGCGTGATACGAGCCGGCCGCCAGTCAATAGCGGCCGGATCCTACGGGGGTATTTTGACAAAATGCGAGACGATTTTCTCGACGATCGACGCGCCATAAAACATTGGTGTCGTGACGGCCAGCAAGACCAGGAAGGCGATGCCAAGCCAGATCATTTTGTTTCGCCAGTCATAGCGGCAAAGATCCGGCGGGCGCCGTCCAGGCCCTTGACGGAAAACTGTTGAAATGCGCAGCGGCCATCGTGGCTCATTTCTCCGTAAAGATACCCGGCGCCATTGTTGAGATAGAGCTCCATGGTTTTGGCGTTTTTGTTTTCGTGGTGGAGCTCCAGGCCGGGAAAGTCTTTTTTGAGGTTTTCCGCCAGCGCCAGCATAGCGGCGATTTCGCTTTCGTGTTTTGCGCAGCGTTCGGTCTCCTGCTCGACAAGCGCGCGGCTGGGGTCGATCAGGCGCCGCTTGACGTCCTTGGCGATCGCGGCCATGTCGCGGCCGCTATCGACCGATATTGACGGAAATTTCAGGCGATTGTGATATTCAAGCGCTGCCGATTTATTGCCTGCAGTACCCGCGCCAATATCCGCCTTGCTTATTTTGGCGCCGTAGTTGCTGCGAACGTGCAAGCGCATATCTTCGCCAGCGTCGATCCAGCAAGTAGGGTATTTTGTGCCAGGGTCGCTGATGATTGCGGCATAGCCGAGCGCGGCCGCCAAATCGCGCGTGAATTGCTCGAGCTTGAATTCACGATCGACACGGCCGTAGTGTTCTTTGCAGTCGACACAGTTTGACATGATGGTTTTCCTTTGTTGCGAGTTTGATGGTGGTTGACGTGAAAACAGACAAGTCAGCGATAGAATTTAGCGTCCGTCCAATCTGCCAGGATCTTTGCTTTTGCGTCGTCGCGGTTTTGCGCACGGAAAAAATCGTGGTCGCCGTCGGCGTCCATGACGCAATAAAGCGGCTTGCCAAGGCCCCAGTAGGCGCCGCCGGCGTCGTACCCGCCGGAGTTAAGCCGGATACGGAAAAGCTGCAGGCGGCCGCTTTCGTAATCGGTATTGAAGCGGCCGCCAGATCGGCCCATTGGCGCGCCATAGGCGGCGTTGACTTTCGGGGTAGGATTGATTTTCTGCATGGTGGTTTGTCCTTTATTGCGTGATGTTAAAACAGACAGGGAAAGCCGGCAGCAAAGCCGGCTTGCCCGCCTATCGGCAGTAGTTCGCCGACGTTCCGTAGCTATCGATATAGGTAAAAGAATTGCCTTCAAGATCAAAACTAACATCGATTTCGCGACGCAATGCGTCGGAATATGTTTCAGCAATATAGTCTTTAATTTCGCGTCGGTTCCGTCCTGTTACTGTTAGGTCAAAGCCATAAACAAGACTCGGCCGGATAATCACAAAATGATGAGTCCAGCCATCATAATATCCGTTTTCGTTCATATGATGAAAATCGGCCGAAAATACCAATTTGTCGGGATTGCTTTTTTCAGGGACGAAATGAGTCCCATTGTCAAATCCAGATCCGCTAGGCAAAAACGCCTTCACAATGGCGTCAATGTCGCCAATTACTGAGGCGTCGGGCTTTCCGTGCTGCCCTTGCCAGACCTTGCCGGCGATTAGTTCAAAAAGCTTCTTTTTCATGGCGGTTTGCTCCTACAGGGAAACGAGGATGAGTGTCATTGACGCGCAAAAGGCGGCCATGACGGCGAATTCAAGGATTGTGCGGGCCATAGGTTTTGTCCTTTGCTGATGGTTGGTGTTGGCCGTCATGTCAGACACGACGGCCGGTTGGCGCTATCTGACGATGTCGTGCCCGTTCTGGTGCCAATCGGAAGCGCGTGCGTCCCATATGTCGAGCGCTTGCGTTCTGGCATCGTAAGCCGCGCGCAATGCGGAACCTTCTGCGCCATGGCCTGCCGGCGCATAGCGTGCGTTGCAAGCGTCACGGCCGAACACGTCGACAAGCGCGGCTTGCCATGCGTCGTCAGCTAGCCGAAAGGCCGCATCCGCTTTATGCATTTCGATCTTGGTCATGGCGTTTCGTCCTTCGTTTGCGTTTCTGATGTATGCAGTAATGACATACAATAACGGATGACACAAGACAGAAAAGACACGAAAAACCAACAAAACATACACGATTGCGGATTAACTTGATTTAGGTTAATTTTCGGACCGCTAGCGGTGGCGTTAAACCATTGCGGACAAAATGGCCGGAGAGGTTTTAGAAATTGGCGAAAAAAGCGGTTCAAGAAGTCATGCGCAAGCACAAGCTCGTTGTGCAGGCGTTCGCGGAAACGAGCAGTCGAGAGTTTGCCGCGTTTAAGGCCGGTTATTCACCTACCAGCAATGCAGTAGACAAAATAATTCGACAGCCAGACAGCCGGGCGGAAATCGCGCGGATCCAGACCGCGCGCCTCTTTAACGAATTGCTGCCGCTCGCAGTCTCGGCGCATATCGATCTGCTTAAACCGGAAACGCCGGCCGGCGCGCGCGCAAAGGCCGTCGACATGGCCTATAAATACACGATAGGCCAGACGGGCGGGCCAGACGACAAGGATCCGGCCAGCATGACTGCAGAGGAGCTCGCCAGGGAAAGCGCGCGAATGCGAGCACAAGTCGCCATGCTTGAAGGCCTGGCGGGCGATAGGGCAAGGCCGATTGACGATGCCGTCGCCGAGATCGTCGAGCCGCTCGACGACGCCAGCGAGCCTAGCATTTTCGACTGATGCGCCCAACTTGCGCGCAAGCCTCGTCCGTAATGCATTGATAACGTTCAAGGTTGATTGTCTAGGTTAGACAAGAGGCGACGCGCTCGGCGCGGCCGCCCCCTCGCCGGCCGGAGGCCGGCCCGCCCCCTGGCATGGTCCGGCGCCGCGCGGCTCAGGCTGCGTCGGGAACGCATAGAAAAATTCGCCCCAAAAATCGAACCGGACGTCTTGTCCGAACAGCCGAACCGCCATTTGACTATTAACCTGTTTTCGGTTAATTATTATAGCAGCGTCGACCGTGGCGGAGCCCCGGTTTAATCGCCTGTAAAAGCCACACGAAAGGAAAAAACATGACCACCATGCGCGCAAAAGTACGGGTAGGTTCCTGCACCCCGTATCGCAACACAGAGACAGGCGAAACGATCAGCGAAACACTGCGCTTCCACGGTGTGGCGAAGAACGACGGCTATCCGGCGGATGGCAGCGACGAGAACAACACGTTCTCGAAGTTCTCCCCTTCGGTGGACTTCTCTATCGTCGTCGCCAACCCGGCGCTCTTCGGAAAGTTCACGTCAGGGGACACGTTCTACGTCGATTTCACTCCGGAAACATAGGCCGAACAGCCGTTTCGGCCACCACGTCAGCCCGTTGTGCAGGCGATGAAAACCGGCGCGCGACGCCGTTTCGGCCACCGCCCTGAACCGGCAGAATTAACCTAAATTAAGCTAATCCGAACAGGGGCCCGAAGAAGTCATCCGACATCGCTTGACGCCGACCTACAAACGTCATACAAATCGAAGCGTACCGAGTGCTAGAACCCGCCCTGGACTGCCCGCAAGCCCGCCGATCCTCCGCAATCGGCGGGCTTGTATTTTGCCCTGTCTGCGTGTAGTTTCCGACAAACGCACGACAATGGCCGACAGTCGGGAGACAAAGCCGTGGCAAACACCATCCAGCAGAACATCGCGGCGGCGCAGCACCAGTTCGAACGGGCGCTGCGGGAAGTCCTCAAGCACGAGGGCGGCTACGTCAACCACCCGAAAGACCCGGGAGGGGCCACAAACAAGGGCATCACGCAGCGCGTTTATGACGATTACCGCAAATCGATCGCCGCCTCGACGCGCTCGGTCAAGTTTCTGACGGAAGGCGAGATCGGCTACATCTACCGGGCCAAATACTGGAATTTGATCAAGGGCGACACGCTGCCCCCGGGGCTCAATTACGTGGTTTTCGACGGCGCGGTGAATTCCGGCTGCGCGCAGTCGGCAAAATGGCTCCAGCGGGCGCTCCGACCACATTATGCGGGGGCCGTCGACGGGCTGATCGGGCCGGGAACGCTCCAGGCCCTCCGGGAGTACCCCGATCTGGACAAGCTGATCGTCGATATTTGCGCACAGCGCCTCGCTTTCATGAAATCGCTTCGTGGGTGGCCGACATTCGGCAAGGGTTGGTCGCGCCGGGTATCCGCCGTCTCGGCAACCGGGCGTTACTGGGCGATCGACGCCGGCAAGACCGACCCGGAGCCCGCCACCAGCGTTCCGACGCATAGCATCGTCGCCATGGCGACGGAGAAGGCCGACGTCGCGGACGCGAAAGCCGCACCTTCGACCGCCGTCGGCGACGTCGCGGTCGGCGCCGGCACGGTCGCCGCCGTCTTTTCGCAGACCGTCGAGAAACTGGCCGTCTTCCAGGCCATACCCGGTGCGGGCAACGCGATCTTGTATTTGACCGTCGGCGGGGCCGCCGTCGCTGTCGTCGGCGTTTTGTTGCGCTGGTGGGCATCCCGTCGCGCCGTGCGGCTGGCGAGTGCGCTCGCATGATCTCGCTCCTATCGACCATCCCCTCCAAGATACTGATCGTCGGCGCCATGGTCGGCGCCGCCTGGATCGCCGGTTACGTCGGCGGCCAGAAAGCCGGTCGCGCCGCGCAGATGGCCGACACGCTGGCGGCGTTTTCCGTCAGGGAGAAAATCGATGAAGCTGTCTCTGATCTTGATTATCGCCAGCTTTGCATTGGTCTCGGCGGGGTGCCAGAGCAATGCGACGAACTGCGCCGGGTGGCAAAAGCCGCCAACGGTGAATGACCCGGCGCGGCTGGCCGTTGCCGAAACGAAACTGGCCCGATGGGTCGTCGCAACGAATGGGTACGGCCGTGCTCAAAAATGTTGGAACTAAGCATGGATCAGACCGTTCTACTTTGGATCGCCACGCAGGGGATTGCGATCGGCATAGCGGGGGTTTCGGCGTTGGTCATGACGCATCGTAACCTGACAGCGAAGATCGAGGCCGGCGACGCGGAAATTCACTCCCGCGTCAATGAGACACGCGAGAAATACGTCCGCCGCGACGACATGGACGGCCATCTGAATTTGCTGCGCAACCAAATGGACCGCATGGACGGCAAGCTTGATCGCTTGCTGGAGCGGCCTCGGCCGAACGACGTATGAAAAAACCGACGTCGCGCATCAATCCGTTGACTGGAAAACGGTTCGATTGGGAGGCCGAACAAGCGGCCAACAATCCGCCCGTTCCCGATCCGGACAGCGCGCTGAAAGCCGCGAAAGCGCATCTGGCCATCATAGATCGGCAAGAGATGGCGCTGAAGGCGAAAGACGACTTCATGACTTTCATCAAGTTCACGTCTCCGGATCCGGAAGACCACGCGAATGTCAGAAAGTCTAAGTACAAGGACGCCAAGCACCATCGCGCCATCGCCCGGATCGTTCAGGGGATCGTCAAGGGCGAGGTCGATTACACCTTCCTGATTTTGACGATGCCGCCCCGTAATGGAAAAAGCGAAATTGTGTCCCGGCGTTTGCCGGCGTGGTTTTCTGGGCTTTTCCCGACCGAGAATGTGGTTGTGGCGACCTACAGCGATGATTTCGCGGCCGACTTCGGCAAGGAAGTTCGTACGATCATGGCGCTACCGCAATACAAACAAGTTTTCCCCGGTTTCCGGCTAAAACGCGGAGGTGCGGCATCTGACCGTTTGCAGAACGAAAAAGGAGGCCAATTAACGTTTGTTGGCCGGGGCGGGGGTCTCACAGGTCGAGGCGCCCACTGCCTTATTTGCGACGATTTGATCAAAGACGACAAGGAAGCGCAGTCCCAGGCGATCCGCGACCAGGCGTGGAACTGGTTCACGAAGGTCGCTATGTCCCGCCGCATGGGGCGCAAAATCGTCATCATGACGTTTACGCGGTGGCACGCCGACGACCCGATCGGCCGGCTGACGGATCCGGAGAACGCGTATTACAATGAAAAAATCGCTTCGAAGATCAAGGTTATCAACCTGCCGGCAATTGCCGAGGACGACGACCCGCTCGGCCGGGCGCCCGGCGAACCACTATGGCCAGACGGACCGGATCGCTTCGACCTGGCGTTTCTGGAGGAACAAAAATCGCTCGACCCGATCGGCTTTGCGGCACTGTATCAGCAGCGGCCGAGCCTCGAGGATGGCGACCTCTACCAGCGCGACGCCTTGCGTTTTTACAAGCCCGGCGACCTGCCGGACGATCTGCGCATCTACGGCGCCTCGGATCATGCCGTCGCAACCGGCCAGCGCAACGACTTCACGGTCCTGTTGAAGTACGGGATCGACAAGGAACAGAATATCTATCTGCTTGACTGCTTCTGGCGGAAAGCCAAGTCCGATGTCGTCGTCGAGGCGTTGCTGACGATGGCGCGCAGCAACATGAAGCCGCTCGTCTGGTTCGCTGAAAAAGGGCACATATCCAAGGCCATCGGGCCATTCCTGCGCAAGCGCATGATGGAAACCGGATCATACATGAACATACGCGAGATCACGCCGTCCGGAGACAAAGTAACCCGCGCGCAGTCGATGATCGGTCGCGCCGCCATGGGCAAACTGTATTTCCCGATCGACGCGATCTGGACGGAAAAGGCCATCAACCAGATGATGGCCTTCCCGAGTGCGGCGCATGACGACTTTGTCGACACCCTGTCGC
Source organism: Hyphomicrobium sp. (assembly GCA_041659545.1). Lineage (GTDB taxonomy): Bacteria > Pseudomonadota > Alphaproteobacteria > Rhizobiales > Hyphomicrobiaceae > Hyphomicrobium_A. Next base: position 38,825 of record JBAZYB010000004.1, on the reverse strand, counting down.
TGATCGGGTTGGCGCTGCAATCGCAGTTCGCGCCGGGCGCAAAATCTGCTAAGAAGGACGAAGCGCCGGCCTACGGAACGCTGGCCTGGGTCAAGCAAGCCGACAGTTGGGCGAAACAAGAACGTGAGCGGGCATCCGCTGGAGGTTTCTGATGGAATTGACGGACGACACTGGCATAGAGCCGACAGACGTGGTGCCGACCGCCGCCCCGGACGAGGACAGCAAGGAAACGCGCGAGCAAGACAAGCAGATGGTGGCCAGCCTGATCACCGAGATCAAGGCCGACAAGAAGCACCACGAAAAAGCGTTCAAGCAGATGCGAACCAACATGGATGTCGTTCGCCGCGGCGCCGTGAAGGACCGCCCGGACGACGAGTACCGGGCCAATATCATCGGCCGCCACGTCAAGACCAAGACGGCCGCGCTATACGCGAAAAACCCGAAGATCGCCGCCAAGCGTAAAGAGACGCTGGACTTCGCCGTTTGGGACGAGACGCCGGAAGCGCTCCAGTTGGCGCAGATGGTGTCGCAGCAAGTGCAGATGGCTGTCGCGCAGGCTCAGGCCACGCCGCCGCAGATCGACCCGTTGACAGGTATGGCAATGCCGGTCCAGCCCGTCATGCCGCCCGGCGCCGACCAGGCGCTCGCCGTCATGCAGGACTTTCAACAGGGAATGCAGCGCCGCGAATTCGTCAAGAAATATTCGAAGACGTTGGAAATCCTGATGGGCTCGGCGCTGCGCGAACAGAAGCCGCTCGAATTCAAGGAAGGCATGAAGCAGACGGTCCGCCGCACGGTCATCAACGGCGTCGGCTATGTCGAGCTCGGGTATCAGCGCGAATACGGTCCGCGCCCCGGGATGACCGAGAAACTGTCCGACGCCCGCGCCCGGCTCGATCACCTGAAGCGCTTGACCGAGGAAGTCGGCGAGGGCGAGATCGCTGACACGGATGCGGAGATGGCCGAGCTTGAATATTCGGTCCAGCAACTCCAGTCCGAGCCCGAGGTCGTGCTGCGCGAGGGCCTGATCCTCGACTACCCGGCCAGCACCAAGGTCATCCCCGACCGGCTTTGCAAGTCGCTTGTCGGGTTTGTCGGCGCGCGCCGGGTGGCGATCGAGTATTCATACACGGTCGACCAGGTCACGGAACTGTTCGGCGTCGACATCGGTGACAGCTACACCAGTTATTCGATGGGCGACGACAAGGAGAATGCGAATTTCGTCCCCGAGGACAACTCGTATTCGAAGTCCGGCGAGCGCAACAAGGACAGCCTTGTCTGCGTTTGGAAGGTCTACGACAAGGCGTCCGGCCTTTGCAGCATCGTCGCCGACGGCTACGATGGGTGGCTGCGTGCGCCCGCCGCGCCCGACGTCTTCGTCGAGGACTTCTGGCCGGTCTACGCGCTGACGTTCAACGACCTGGAAAGCGAAACCGACCTTTACCCGCCGTCCGACGTCGAATTGCTCATGCCGATGCAGGCCGAATTCAATCGGTCCCGGCAGGGTATGCGCGAGCACCGCAAGGCCGCCCGCCCGCGGTGGGCCTTCGCCAATGGCGCGTTCGGCGACGAGGAAGACCCGCTGCACCTGGCGAACCTGAAAGCGTTCGAAGCACTCGGGTTGAACATCGACCCGGGCGCGAAGTTGTCCGACATCCTGCAGGTCATACCGACGCCAGGCGTCGACCCGAACCTGTACGAAACCAACCAGATCATGTCGGATATCCAGGTCGTGTCCGGCGCGCAGGAAGCGCAGTACGGAGCCACGTCCGGCGCCACGGCGACGCAATCGGCCATCGCCGCGAACTCCAGCAACACGACGGATGGTTCGGCGATCGACGATCTCGACGGCTTCCTGACGCGCATCGCCCGGGCAGGCGGTCAAATCCTGCAACGGGAGATGGCCGAGGAAAAAGTCCTCGAAATCGTCGGGCCCGGCGCTGTTTGGCCGGAAATGTCGCTGGCCGATATCGCCGGCGAGGTCTACCTGGAGATCGAGGCTGGGTCGACCGGCAAGCCCAACCAGGCGCTCGAAATCAACAACTGGAAACAGATCGCGCCGCTGTTGCTGCAAATGCCGGGCATCAACCCGACGTGGCTGTCGCGCGAAACACTGCGTCGCCTTGACGACCGCATGGACCTGACGGACGCCATCATCGCCGGAATTCCATCGATTGTCATGCAGAACAGCCAGCAACAGGTCAACCCGGCCGACGCGGCGTCCGACCCCAACCAGCAAGGCGGGCAGGGCGCCAACAACGCCGAAAAACCGAACCCCGGGCCCGGATCCGACGCCCCGATGGGCGACAATAGAGACACACCCGGACAGGTGGCCAACGACCCTGCCATGTCTGGCGTGTAGGTTATGACTTGATACACTGCCAAACTTGAGATACATATCAACACCGAACAGGAGCAAAATATGCCCCCTCTGGACGATAATATGGAGATGGACCCGTCCGACATCTCCGATCTGGACGAACAGGCAAAGCCCGTAACGGCCGAACCTGATGACGCGGCATCGTCTCCCGCTACCGGCGAAACTGACGCCGACCTGCTTTCCGTCGCGCAAAGCGCGATCAAGGAAGTAGTCGAGCCGAAAGTAACGGCCCCGCCAGCCGACGACGTAGATGACGGATCAAGTGAGCCGAAGAAGCCGGACGATGTGGATTATTCCGACGTCCCCTTCAACAAGCATCCCCGTTTTCAGCAACTTTTGCGCAAGTCAAAGGAATACGAGCAGGACGCGGTGCGGTATCGCAACGTCGAGGGCTTTATCTCCGATGCCGGACTTGAAGCGGAAGAAGCCGCCGAGATCCTGACGATCGGGGGTCTGATCAAGACCAATCCCGTTGAAGCATGGGCTCGGATCAAGCCGACGATCCAAAAGCTGCTTGTCGCAGCCGGCGAGATCGTACCGGACGACCTTCAGGGTCGTGTCGCAAACGGCGAGATGAGCAGGGAAGCAGCGATCGAGGTCAGCCGGGCGCGTGCCGCGTATTCCGCGGTGCAGGGCCAGCAGGCGTTCCGAGAGCAGCGGCAAGCGGCGACCGAGCATTCCAACTTCGCACGGTCTTTGACGACCGCCGCGTCGGATTGGGAGCGCGACCGCACGATCAAGGATCCGAACTACGCCGACAAGCAACAGGCCATCATGAAAGAGGTCTTGTACTTGCAGCAAACAGACGGCCGCCCCAACACACCCGAGGGTGTGAAAGCGCAGCTACAGAAGGCGTACAAAGCGGTGAACGAGAGTTTCCGCGCACCCGCCCCGCCTGTAACCCGTCCTGCAGTCAAGCCCGTCACTGGTGGCCAGGTAGTAGGAAACCAACGGCCGGCACCGAAAAACACGCTCGACATCGTCAAGCAGTTTACGTCCGGCCGCTGACTAAAGGACGACCGAAATGGCCTTCACAGCCGACGAACTCTCCAACATCAACAACGCCGCGCTCGAGACGTACCTCAACCGCGGCACCGTCTTCAAGCAGAACGTGGCCAACAAGCCCATGCTGGAGGCGTTCAATGCCGCCGCTGGCAGCTTCACTGGCGGCAAGGACTACGTGTCCTTCGCTGTCAAGTCCGGCCAGGGTGGCGGGTCGCTGACTGGCTACTCCGGTGACGACCAGGTCACTTACTACAATCCGGTCGGCATCAAGCGTGCCAAGTTCGCCTGGAAAGAGCATCACATCGGCATGGTTGTCACCCATACCGAACTGAAGCAGGACGGCATCGACGTCGTGGAAAATGGCACCGACCAGTCCACCCGCGCGATGTCGGACCGCGAAGCCCAGGCGCTTGCCAATATCCTCGACGAGAAGAACGACACGCTCGGCGAAGACTACGCCTACGCGCTGAACCGGCTTATCCTCGGCGACGGCACGTCGGACAGCAAGGCGATCGCCGGTATCCAGGCGCTTATCCTCGCAAGCCCGGCTGTCGGTACGACCGGCACGATCGGCCGTGCGGCCAACAGTTGGTGGCGCAACCGCGCTGCGACGGCGGCCTACTTTGCGGACGGTGGCACCAACGCCATCACGTCGGCAACGACCAACGGCGGCGCCCTGATCGAGTTTCTCGAAAAGGAATGGCGCCAGTTGGCGAAGTACCGCAACGGCCAGACCAAGTACCGGACCTTCGCCGGCTCGGACTGGATCGCGGCTTACCAGAAGGAACTGCGGGCCAACGGCCAGTACTCCAACCTGGGCTTCAACGGCACCGGCAAGACTGACGGTGGCATGGATGCGCCGACCTGGAAGGGCACGAAGATCGAATGGGATCCGACGCTCGACGATCTCGGCCTGGCCAAGCGCTGCTACATCATCGACATGGGCCGGACCGGCGTCCGCCTCCTGTATATGGATGGCCAGCGCATGAAGAAGCACTCGCCCGCCCGTCCGTACGACCGCTACGTCATGTACAATGGCATCACCACGACCGCAGTCATGGTGGCGCGCCAGTTGAACACGTCTGCGGTGTATGACATCGCGTAAGACAACGGCAAACAGATCGGTGCGGTAAGCCGCGCCGATCATTTCAACCATCCTGGAGAACACGCAGATGACAAGCATCCGCAACAACTTTGCCGTAGTCGAAACGACCCTCGTATCGGCCGTCGCCGATGATGGCACCTTCACTGTCGCCTACCCGACCGGCTTTACGCAGCTTTCCTTCACGGCCGGCCTCGCAAAGACCACTGGCTACCTGATCATCAACGGCAACGACCGCTGGTCTCAGGCAGACCCCGGCTTCTCGGTCGCTTACGGCGCTTCCGAGATCACTGTCACCAACCTGTCGGCGATGACCTGGGCCGCTGGCTCGACCGTCAAGATGCACCTTGAAGTGCAGGACGGCCGGTTCCGCATCCCGCTCGTGGTTCCGCTACCACCGCTCGCGACGATCACTGCCGCGGACATCGTGACGGAAATTCGCCCCGGCATCGAGGGTACGATCGAGCACGCCGAGTTTGTCACCACGATCGCGGCGACCACCGCGGACAAGGCGGCGACGCTCAATTTGGAAATTGACACGACCAACGTGACGGGCGGCACCATCGCCCTGACGACGGCCACTGTCACACCCAAGGGCACGGCCATCGCGGCCGCGGCTATCACTGGCGCCAACACGCTGACCCGCGACAGCAAACTGTCGGTCGAGGCGTCCTCGGTGACGGCGTTCGTCGAAGGCGAAGGCTACCTGATCATCTACATTCGCCCGACGGCTCACGATCAATACTGATCGTAGCGAAACTGAAAGCGCCGGTTAGCCCCGGCGCTTTTTTAACCAACCACCAGGAGCAAACACATGCAGACTGCCAGCGTTCTCGTCGCCCTCGCCGGCGACACCGGCAACACCGTCCAGAAGCAGGGCGTCACGCCCTCGGAAGTGGCCGTCCTCCAATTGGTTCACGGCTCTGACGCCGTCACGAATATTCGCGTCGGTGAAGACGTGCAGCGCACGAACCGGGCCGAACGCGAGCGCCTGGCGGCGTTCTACGGCCAGCCGCAGCCTGACGGCGGCTTCAAATCGATCGCTGTCGACAGCCTGTTCCCCGGCGCCGCCGCCCGCCTTTTCGAGCGGTTCGACGAACTGGAAATCGACGAAGGCTTCTTCGTCGCGCCTCCGCCCGGCACCACGATCACTACGGCGTCGACATACGCCGCGCCGGCGCTGGAGCTATCCAAGCTCAAGAAGGACGCCCTGATCCGGCTCGCCGAACAGCGCGGCGTCGATGTGGCCGATACTGACACGAAGGCCGCCATCATCGAGGCCATCGAAGCCGCCCCGGAGGCGGCAGTTGATGAAGTCGACGACAGCGGCATCGAAGAAATGACGGACGGCAACCTGTTCGAATAAGGATTGAAAAATGGCACGCGGCACCACTCTTTTGAAACTACTCGAAATGTATCGGGGTGAGTGCCGCCTGTCGCTCAACGTTGCGCACAACACGCAACAGCGCGACCAGCAAATCGCGCATATCCAGCGGACGCAGGAATGGCTTTGGGAAGACTTCGACTGGCCGCTCCTGCGCGTCGAGCGCAAGATCACCTTGCAAGCCGGCCAGTACCTCTACAACCCGCCGTCCGACATGAAGATCGACCGGATCCAGAAGATCGAGGTCTACGAGAGCAACGCCTACATTCCGCTTTGCGCCGGCATCGACGCCGAGCATTACACGTCGCACAGTACCGAGCTTGACGAGCGCGACTGGCCGGTGCGCCGCTGGCGCATCAATGAGAGTGAGCAGATCGAGGTCTGGCCGATCCCTGACGCGGACGGCAGCGCGGTCACGTTCGACGGCACTTTGAAGCTGACGGGCATCAAGAATTTGCCGGCTTTGATCGAAGACACAGACACGGCCGCGCTTGACGATCGCCTGATCATTCTGTTCTGCGCTTCCGAAGTCCTGCAGTCGACGGGGGCCAAGGACGCAGCCGACAAGCGGAACATGGCCAACGCAAGGTACATGAAGCTGCGCGGCCACCAGACGCCGCGGAAGAAGTTCACGATGTTCGGCGTCGGCCAGGACGAAAGCCGCGCACCGCGACCCCCGATCGCCGTCTACAACAGCACGGTTTGATCATGGGAAAGATCTGGATCCGCGAATTCACTGGCGGCCTGGACGGCCGCCGTATGTCCGAAACGGCGTCCGGCGCCACGCTCACGAAAGCCAGCAACGGCCATATCACGCGCGGCGGCGAGTTTGAAAAGCGCCAGGCATTCGTGCGCAAGTACGTGCTACCGGCCGGGACGACCGGGCTGTCCGCGACCGCCAATTCGCTTTATGTGTTCGGCAGCACCGTCGAGCCAGTCGGTATGCCAGCCGGCGTGCTGTACCAACGCCTGCAGCACCCGACCAATTCGGCGCTGACGGTATCTTCCATCAATTCCGTCGACCTTTACGCCGGCAAGCTCTACACCATCGCCACGTTCTCCGATGGCTCCCGGCACATGTTCTACGACGGCACGTACGTCACGTCGTGGTCTGACGGCAAGGCCGTCGGTTGGTTCACTGTCGAGCCGACCGGGTTTTACGGGGCCGTCAGTGCGACAGGCACCTTCAAGATAACCGGCGGGGCCGCAGTGGCGCCCGACAACATCACGTCCATTACGGTCGACGGGGAGGAAATCCTTGGCGCCACGGTGCAGCACACCGGCAACAACGGGACGACGGCCGCCGCTGTCGCCGCGCAGATCAACGCCTACACCGCGACGTCGGGCGGCTTCACGGCGGTTAAATCCGGCTGGAACGTGATCATAACGGCACCGGCTGGCGCGGCTTACAACGGCTCAAACCCGATACGGACGCTCGGCGGGGGTTTCACCACAAGCCTTGTGTCCGGGTTTTCAGGCGGCGACGCCGGGCTTCCGCCGGGCGTGCTCGCGATGCAGGCAGGCGGCGTCGAGATCATGAACGCCGGGGCCACGTGGACGACGGACGCCGATAGCCTAGCCACCGACATCGCTGCAATCATCGCGGCTTACAGCGGGACGTCCGGCTTCACGGCGACGTCCAGCAACAACAAGGTGACGGTGACGGCAACGGCCACTGGCAGCGCGTCGAACGGCAGCGCTTTCACATTTACCGGCACCAATGGCTTTGCGCTAAACGACCAGCAAGCCATGAGCGGCGGGACGGAAAAGACGCTGGCAAAAGGAACGTTCCTGCGGACCGTCGACGCGAAGGTCTACGCGGTATCCGGCGACGTCCTGTATTTCTCCGGCGTCGCCGCACCGACGAAATGGACGACCGACAATGTCGGGGCGGGCTTCATCGACATGAGCTCGCGCATTTCCGGGGCTGAAGACTTGACGGCGGTGGCCAAATACGAAAACGCAATCGCCATCTTCTCGGAAACATCGACGATCATCGAGTACGTCGACCCGGATCCGGCGTTGAACAGGCTCGTCCAGGTACTCCAGAACACCGGCACGATCAGCCCGCTATCCGTGACGCCGTTCGGAAACTCGGATATTTTCTATCTCGACCAGTCTGGCCTCCGTTCACTAAGGGCTAGAGACAGTTCGAATTCCGCCGCTACAACGGATACGGGAGTGGCCGTCGACGACGCCATTACGGCCAAGCTGGCCACGCTGACGGCCGCCGAGAAGGCCAACGTCATCGGCTGCATCGAGCCGCGTGGCGGCCGGTTCTGGCTGGCGATGAAAGACATCATCTACGTCTTCAGCTATTTCAGCGGCGCCAAGGTGTCGGCCTGGTCTACCTACGCGCCGACGGCCTTTATATCTGGCGTCGAAACGGCCTTCGAAATCGACTATCTGGCGGTTTTCAACAAGCGCGTTTTCATCCGCGATGGGCTGAATATCTTCGTCTATGGCGGTGTCGACGACGAGGCGCTTTACGACGCCTGCGAATGCTCCGCCTGGACGCCCTATCTCGACGCCAACGACCCCACCCGCAAAAAGGCTTGGACCGGCGTTGACGCCGCTTGCGAGGGCGAGTGGGTCGTCGCGGCCGCCATGCAGTTGCGCGACAAGACCGTGCAGGAGATGATCGCCACCATCAACCGCACGACCTACAATGAGGACCGTGTTTCGGCGATCGGCGAAAGCAGCCATCTCAGCGTGCGACTTTCCACCACTGACGCATCCGCCGCCAAGATCGGATCACTTTGCGTCCACTACGTCGGTGATGACATTGAGGATCGATGACGCCACGCCGGAAGACATCAGGCACGTCGCGCTCAACATGCGAGACAGCGACTACGCCGAGTTTCTGGCCGTCTCCGGAGCCGCAGACCGCGAACAACTGGCCGACGCCCTGGTCGCGCGGTTCAAGGGCGTAAACGGCGTGCTTGTCGGAGCGATGGACGAGCCTGTCTGTATCGGCGGCGTGATCGAGACAAGGCCAAACGTTATAACGTTACTGTTTTTCGCCACCGATCGGTTTCCGGAAATCAGTTTCGGGATCACTCGTTTCATCACGGCCCAACTGTTCCCGCGGTTGCGCGAGGCCGGTGTCCACCGGATCGAGGCGACGGCCATGTGCAAACACCACCACGCGCAGCGCTGGCTCAAGATCCTCGGCCTGACGCGGGAAACCGGCGTATTGCGTGGCTACGGCCGGGGCGGCGAGGGGTATTACATGTTCTCGTGGGTGGATCCATGCTTGTGAGGCTGGCGCTTCTTTCGGACGCGCCAGACGTCGTCGAAATGGCCGCCGAAAACGCGCACGCGACCCGGCCGGACGTCCCTTTCGACCACGACAAGGCGCTCGGCACGTTCTTTCAATATCTGGCCAGCGGAAACCCGACGATCTATGTCGTCGAGCATGACAGGCAGTCGATCGGCTTCCTGATGACCCGGCTTATGGACTATTCCTTCAACTATGGACAATTCCTCGGCCAAGAGGTATTGTACGTGCGACCCGGAAAGCGCGGAACTCGGGCAGCCGCCGCACTCATGAAGCATTTGATCCAAGAGGCGGAACGCCTCGGCGCATCGGAGATTGTCGGAGGAAACGACAACAGCTTCAATTCGGAACGTACCGCACGCTTTTTTGAGCACTTTGGCTTTGAGCGCGTCGGCTTTTCCCTGAGACGGCCCACATGACGACAATTTTCGGTGGCGGGGGTGGCAACGAGGCCGCCAAGGCGCGTATCGCGGAAGAACGCCGCCAGGCGCGAATTCGCCGCGGCACGGACAAGATCAACAACGTTTTCGACAAAAACTTCGACCGCCAGTATTTCCGCGAGCAGCGCGACAATTTTCTCGACTACGCCAACCCGCAGATCGAGAAACAGTACGGCGACGCGCAGAAAGAACTGACCTTCGCGCTGGCCCGCGGCGGAAATCTCGATAGCTCGGTACGCGGGCAGAAGGCCGGCGACCTGCAGGAGCTATATGATCTCAACAAGCAGACGATCGCTGACCAGGCGCTTTCGTACAAGGGGAAGGCCAGAAGCAACGTCGAAGATGCTCGCGCCGGCCTGATCGCCACGTTGAACGTGACGGGCGACGCGCAGGGTGCTTCCAATGCGGCCATATCGCGCGCCTCGGCGCTGTCCGAACCGGCCGCCTACAGCCCGCTGACGCAGCTTTTCACCGATTTCACGGCCGGCCTTGGCACGCAAGCCGCACTGGAGCGCGCGAATTACTATTCGGGCGGCCAGACTGGCGCGCGATACAATACCGGGCTGTTCACCCCATCAACCAGCGCAGTGAAGGTGAATTGATATGTGCGATCCGATGACAATCGCCGGCATCGCCATGACGGGCCTATCGACCGGCGTCAACTACGCGGCGCAGCAAAAAGTGCAGGCCGCGCGCAACGATGCACTGGCGGCAGAACGCATCCGCCAGACCGGGTTTGACCGGGAAGCGCAGGCCGTAAACGCCGGCGCGCGCCAGCGCTACCAGGGCATGGACAAGAAGGGCGACCGCAAGGGCCAAAAGCTCGGCGACTACTTCGCCAAGCAGGACGTTCCGGAGCCATCGGCAGAAGTCGCCTTGCCTTTGACCGCATCGAACATAACGATCGACGAGGAAGCCAAACAGCGCGGGCAGGCGAAGGAATTCACCGACCGCACCGCCGAAGCGCTCGGAAACATGCGGGCGTTCGGCGATCTCATGGGCACAAAGTCGCTCCTGCAGGCGAGAGACGCCGGCACGGTTGGCCAGATCAGCGGCTTCAAGCAGGGATCGTCCGGCGTGCTGCCTTACGAACTGGACGAGGCCAATAGCAAGGGAGATGGCCTAAAGTTGTTCGGCGATATCCTCGGGGGTGTCGGTAGTCTCGCATTGAGCAAGGGCTTGTCGACACCGGGCACTACGGCAGCGGCGGCACCGCTGGCCACACCGTTCAAGGCGTCGACCACGTTTGGTGATTATCTCGGCGGGAACTCCAGCCTGGCGCTTGGCCGCGCTTTCGACCGAAGCAGCGTACCGGGTTACGCACGTTTTTAAGGTGACGCATGGGCTCGATCTCCACAAATCGTTATTACAATGACCCAGCCATCGGCCAGGCTTTCAACAACCTGGCAGGGATCTTTGCACCCCCGAGTGGCGGGGATCTGGCCGGGTACGCGACAGCGGCGGCCAAGAAAGAGGAGGCCGCGCGGCTGGCCGAGCTTTTCAACTACGCCAAGGATCCGAACTACAGCCGGGAGATTGCCGATCGCTACAATTACGCTGTCAACGGCAACGCGAACAACACGTTTTATAACGTTGATCAGGGAAATCTGACGCTGCGCGCGAACAACACCGACAACAATGCCGGTGCAATGGCCCGGCAGCGGCTTGTGCAAGACCAGGAGACGCTGCGCAATGCGGCGAACAATGACGCGGCGCTCATCAGGGCCATTGCGGCCAACAACGTAGGGCCGAACCAAACGAACCGACTTCCGCCAAAGTTGGCCGAGAGGCTCGGCATGGACGCTACCTTTACTGGCGTCACCAGCGCGGCGCCTGGCGAGACGCTGGTGCTGCCGGGCGGAGAAGTTCGCAAGGGCGTCGACAAGCCGCTTACAGAGACGGAGTGGAAGGCCGGCGTCAATGCGGATCTGCGCAAGCAGGGCCTGCTCACAGACCAGCAATTGGCCGACGCCGTGCTTGGCGAGCAGACGCCTGTTCGGGTAGTCGGCGACACTGGCGTTCCGAAATTTACTTCGCCGGGCGAGGCTGTTCGCACGGGCGCGCAGCCCTACGAGGCCGCCACGCAGAGCAAACCGGATCTCGGCGAGTACTTCCTGCCCGACGGTCGTAAGGGTAGCGCTGTCTATAAAGCCGACGGTTGGTACGACGCGCAGACGAACACCAAACTCCCGCCTGACGCCACCGTCACAAATATGCGCACAACGACCGGCTCGCTGGACGAGGTAGGGCTCGGCACGAAAACCAACTTCACTGACGCCAACGACATCGAGGCGCAGATCAAGTATGGCCTGGAGCGCGTCCAGACGTTCCGCACGTTGTTGGAGACGAACCCCGGAATTCTCGGCGTGCCGGGCATGATCCGCGGCTTTGCGCAAGACTTCAGCGCCGGCGTGCAGGACATGGCGGCCTACGGTGGCGTCGCGCCCGAAGCGTTCAAATCGCTGGAGGAAGTCCGCGCTATTGCCGAGAGGGTGGCCAACGCCAAGGGCTATGACCCGGCCATCCGCCAGGCGCAATCCATGGCCCTCGAAATGGCCTACCTCGACGCGAAGGCCGCCGACCCGTCGGGCGAGGTCAACGTCCGCGAGATGGAGCGGTATCTTGAGAAATATAATGGCGGGTGGGCCGGCAACCAGGCCGCGCTGGCCTCGCTGTCGACGCTGGAAAGCTCGATGCGGGACCGCCTGCGCCTGCAGGTGCCGACGTTGAAAAACCCGGGCAGCATCCAGGCACCGGACACGAAAGCCGGCACGCCTGCCGTCGAGAAATGGCAGCGCGGCGCGGATGGCAAACTGATAAGGGCTCAATAATGGCGCGCATCATCGAATTCGAAGGCCGCCAGATCGAAGTGCCGGACGACGCGACCGACGAAGAAATCGGCCAGATCCTCGGCGGTGAGGCCGCCGCGCCAGTGCCAGCAACGCCGGCAATCGACCCGGCAACGGCCGCTTCGCAACAGCCTGCAGCCAAAGAAGAAAGTTGGGGCTGGCGGGTCGGAACGGAGGGGTTGCAGTATCTCGGTGGGCTGGCCGACCAGGCGGTGCGCGGTGCTGCAAACGGCGTCGTCGGTATCGCCGCGCTGCCGCAGACCGCTTCTCAGATCAACCGTGACGTTTCCAAGTGGGGGCTCGATAAGGCCGGCATCCCGCACGAATTCGGGGGCGTCGATGTCGTCGATCTTCTGACGTCGAACGCCGACAATATGCCGTCCTACGAGGGCATGACCGGCGCACTCGATACCGGCAACAATGCGATCGCCGACACGCTTGGCGTTGAACGCCCGCGCGCCGAGCCCGACAACACGGGCGAGCGCTACGTCAACAAGATCGGCGAGTTTCTCGGCGGGGCTATTCTGCCGGAAGCGGGTATGCTTGCAACGGCCGAACGCATGGGTTTGAGCGCTGTCCGCCAAATGCCGAGCGGTTTCCTGCGCAACATGCTGGAAACACGCGCCGTCAACCCGGGCCGGGCGATCGCCGACGAAACCGTCGCGAATGTTGCGGCGGGAACCGGAGCGGCGACCGCCAATTCGCTCGTCGAGCCCGACAGCCCTGTCGGCGGGATCGCCGAACTGTTCGGCGCCGTTGGCGGCGTCGGTCTGACAGGCGTCGCGCGCGCCGGCAAGGAAGCGTTGGCCAACCTTTGGAACGCCTGGACCGAGAACCCCGAGTACGCGAGCCAAATCGTCAACGAAAAGGTTACTGACCAATTGGTGCGGAACAGTAACATCATGAGCAGCCAGGTTGACCCAACCGACCTGAGCAAGCCGCTCGACACGCAGGAGCTTGTCGACGCCATCCGCAGCCCGTCGAACATCGATCGGGTCATCCCTGGCTTCCAGCCGACGACGGCCGATCGCGCCGGCGACGCCGGTTTGGCGTTGTTGGAAGGCGCGCGGGCGCACTCCAACCCGCAAGCCTACGCCGCTCGCACCGACGCCAACGCAAACGCGGTCGAGGACGTATTCAGCGGCATGGCACCGAAGGAATCGCCCGGCACGTTCCGCGCGGCGCTCGAAAGCGAGATGGACCGTCGCATCAAGGAAGCAATCTCCGGCGAGGCAATGGCCGCGCAGGACGCTGGCCGCGCCATGGAGCGCGTCACGCCGAGCCTGTCGCCGGACGAGCGCGGCAGCACCATCCGCAACGTGCTGGAGGAAAACAAGGCCGCCGCCGAGCAGAAGGCGCGCGCCGCTTACGACAACGTGCCGGACAAGATGGTCGACCCCCGCGGACTGACGGAAGCGATCGACCAGACGAACGCCGGCCTCACCGTGACGGAACGCGATCTGGCGCCGCAAAGCAAACTGCAGGGCGTGGCCGCGCTTGGGCGTGGCGGCGAGGACGAAACCGTCTCGGCCATTCTCGGGCCCGACGGGAACCCGATCGTCAAGCCGGCAACGCCGCCCGATCAGATTTCCCTGCGCGAAGCCGGAACGCTTCGCTCCGAACTTGGCCGCATGAAGGCCGCCGCCGCTTCCGACTGGAAGGCCGAACGTGGCGGCAACAATGCGGCGCGGGTCATCAACCAGTTCCAGGAGCAGGTCGACGCATTCATCGGCAAGAACCTGACGCCGGAAGAAAACGCCGCGCTCGACGAAGCCAAGGCCGCGTTGAAGCAGATGAAGGACGATTTCACCCGCCAGGGCGACCCCGTCGCCGAAGCGCTCGTCCAGAACAACGGCGGCCAGTACCGCGTCCGCGACAGCATGGTCGGCCGGAAATTCATCGAGCCGCAGGCTTTGGAAGGTCTTTTCAAGCGTGCGAACTCGCCGCAAGTCCGCGACGCCATGAAGCAGGAATTGCTCGGTCGCGGCAAGCTCGACACGCCGGAACGCATCGCGGCCTTCAAGGAGCAGTACGCCCCGCAGTTGGCCAAATTCCCCGAACTGGTGGCCGATCTCGACGCCGCAGCCGGGTCGCTCGCCAAAGCCAGCGAAGCGGCCGCAGCGCGCACCGACATGGAGCGCACGATGGCTCGATCGCCGGCCGGCAAGTACGTGACCTATGGCGACGAGAACGCGAAGAAGGCCATCGACAATGTCATGGCGGGCCCGGATCCGGTAAAGACGGTCGACGAACTTCTGGCCACGGTCGGCGACGACCAACCGGCGCTAGAGGGCTTCAAGGCGGCGTTCTGGAAAAAGCTCGACGCCGACGTGCGGTCCAAGAACGCAAAGGCCGAAACAAAAAGCGGCGTCATGCCGGTGGGCGGCCAAAAGCTTATCCGGTTCCTCGACGACCCGGTCGTCAAGGGCGTGATGGAGCGGCTTTACCGAGACGACCCCGAGCACCTGGCCAATTTGCGAGAACTCGGCGAGGCGCTGAAGACCGTCAATACCGGCAAGTCAGTGAGCAGTGCGGCCAACCCGTCCGGCACCGCGCTCTTGCAAAAGGGCGAGGGCATCACCGCGGCCGAGATCGGGTCGAAGCTCTACCAGGCCAAACTCGGCCGGATATCCTACGGGTATATCGGCGCCTATCTGGCGCAGAAATTGGCGCGTGGCATGGTCAGTTCGCAGAACAAGGCGGCGTTCGACATGTTGCTCGACAAAGCCGTACTCGACCCCGAGACGGCCGCCATGCTCCTGAAAGAGAACAACCCGGCCAACCGGGCCGCCATGGCGCGGCTGACGAAGACGTGGGCGGCCAGCGAAGCGAAGTCGGTCATGAACCTGATGGCCGAGGACGACAGCGAAGACGGCGCCGTAAAAGACGCAATTACGAGGGAAAAGTGATGGCCGATCTTTCTCAATTTGCCGTCGGCGGCGCGCAACGCCCGGATAGCTTTTCCGGTCTGCAGCCGGAATTCCGCACCGCGCTGTCCAGCATGTTCGCCGACGCGCCGCCCGACATTCAGGCGAAGCTGCGCATCGGATCCGGTTTCCGCTCGCCGCAAAGGCAGGCCGAGCTTTGGGACCAGGCGCTCAAGAAGTACGGGTCGCCCGAGGCCGCCCGGAAATGGGTCGCCCCGCCCGGCCGCTCGCAGCACAATCACGGCAACGCGAGCGACCTGAAATATCTTGACCCGAGCGCGCAGAAATGGGCGCACGAAAACGCAGCCCGTTACGGGCTGGCCTTCCCCCTGGCAAACGAGAACTGGCACATAGAGATGGCAAACGCACGCGGAAACCAACCGAACCTGCACGGTATGAGCCCGGACATGCAGCAAGTAAACGGCCAGCCCCCGGCGCAATTCCGGGCGTTGCCTGCCGGCATGGACCCGCGCGGCATGAGCCCTGACATGCAACAGATGTACCGGCAACCGGCGCCGCCCGCTGGCGGGCTGGCCGACCTGTTCAACGGCCCCGGCACCACGGCCGGCTTGCCCGGCGAGCAACAGGCCATGATGGGGCTGGCCGGACTGTTCGCGCAACAGCAAGATCGCCGGAAGCGCGAGGAGGAAGAAGCGGCCGCCGAACAGGTCAAGCGCGCCGCCCTATTCGCCCCGACTGGCGTCGGCCCTTACGGTTGAACGATGTCGAAAGAATAGCGCAGCAGGTCAAGAACGTTGCGCTCGGTTAGAACGCCCTTGTCGGCGAGCATTTTAGTTAGATCACCCAAGAACTCTGTGATGTGGGCCAGTTCGTCCCGATGCCTCTCTACCTCGCCGCCGCCTTCGCTTTGAAGGCAATCCGCGACGGCATCCTGGATGGTGTAGTCGCCGTTGTTCGAGTACGATTTGCGAAGTTTCATATTAGGGATCCCTATTTGCGCCCAAAATGACGCCCAAAAATCCGTATGTTGGGCAGTCTGGCGAGTGTTTGCTAATGTTTAAGCTGTTGTTTTATCTTGGGGAAATCTGGTGCTGCGAGAGAGGATTGAACTCTCGACCTCACCCTTACCAAGACAGTACGTAGGTTTTTGTCGGTCGTTGTATTTGCACAAGATTACCGCATTTGCAGGGCCGCTGTAGGCCGTTTTCGACGCCCAAATTGAGCGCAAACACCCAGGTTTCAGCCCAACTTTCGCGCGTGCTTTAGCTCCGATTTTAGCCACGCGATCTGTGTCTCCAGAGCGGCTATCCTGGCTTTAAGTTGGCCGTTGGCTATCTCCAACCCGCCTTCCCGCGCGAAATTAGCGTTGCTCGCTTTGTCGAAAACGTCATGAAGGTCGTTTAGTTCATCGCATAGCCGCGCGTTGCACCCGCGCAATTCGGCCAATTTGGCAAGCACGTCAGACGCGGCCACCAGTTCCTCGGCGTTGTCGCTGGCAACGTAGGTGTAGCCAGCGATGCGGTACTGTTTGGCGCTATCGGTGTGGCCGCCGTGCGGGATAACCTCCAGCACGTGATGCACCGATCCGGCCGGATATTTTCCCTGCTGCGTCTTCAAGCGGATTTTCATTCTGCGGCCTCCAATTTGCCTTCTGATATTGAATTCACCGCCGCCCGAAGCCGGTTCGGGCAGTGCTTCGCGTAGACCTTCTCGACCATGGCCAGCGTGTTTCCGAGAATGCCGGCAATGTCGAACAGGGGCACACCGCGCCGGGCCATCTGCGTCGCCGCAGTGTGCCGGAGAACGTGCGGCGAGATGCCAGTCGCCTTGAGCTTGGTCCCGGTCGGATGCTTCTGCTTCTCAACCAGGCCGGAATTGTTGGCGATCGTCTGGATTGTCGACCACATGCGGGACTTGCTGTCGAGCACGAAATTGTTGACCCGCTCGGCGTGCGCTCGCAACAGGATCGGCCGGAGCGTGCCGGAGATCGGCACCGTCACCCGGCGCTTCTTGGTGCGCTTGCGGCCCGGCACGTTGAAATCGATGATCCCGATTTCGAAGTCGACCCTGTCCCATGTCAGTTCAAGGATCGCTTGCTCGCGCGCGGCCGTCTCCAGCGCGATCCACAAGAACCGCTCGCCGCGAGACATGCGGCTGTCGGTGCGCATGGCAGCGGCCGACGCCATCAACTGGCCAATCTCACCCATCGACAGCCACTTCTCGCGGGGCTCGCCCTCGGGCGGCAGATCGATGATCGGCAATTCGTCGCGCCCGATCAGTGCCGGCCGGCGCCGCGGATCCGCGCACCAGTTCAAGCAAGCCACCAGGGCGTTTAATTCGCGCCTGATCGTCGACAGTTTCGCCGGGCGACCGATCACGCCGTCCTGGCGGTCAGTCGTGAATTTCATGATTTTGTCTTCCGTCAATTCCGACGGCAGGAGACGACCAAAAGGCTTCTCCATCTTTGCCCAAGATTGACGGAGTGTGGCGGCCGATGCAACGTTAACGTTGATGTGCCGGATCTCGTATTCGGCCCATAGTTCGGCCACTGTCATCGCCGGAGCACCGGTCGCCGCTATCTCGTTGCGGACCGTGAGCCACTTCGCAAAGCGCCGCTCTGCTTGAGCCGCATCTTTCGTTCCCAGGCTAGCTCGCTTTCCGCGGCGGCCTTCTGTCCAATGGGCGTAATAGACGCCGTTGTCATGCTTTTGGAGTGTGGGGATCGACATTTCGCGTCCTCGATATAGGCCAGCACATCGGCCTCAACTACTAAAACGGGGCGGCCGGGCAGATACGGTATCCGTCCAGACAGGCGAAGGCGCTTAACCTTCCGAAGACTGCAGCGCAGCTTCGCCGCGACTTCCGCCTCGGTCATTAGCATTGTCGGCCTCCAGGAGCGCGGCGATTTTCAGGGCGGTCGAAACAGAGACGAGACGGTTGACGCGGATCCACGCAACGGTCGTAGCGCTCGGGCTGATCTTCATCTCGAAAGCCGGGTGGTCCTGATCGATCGCACCCTCGACGTAGTTGGGCAGAAGATCGTCTTGATCGACGCCGAGCGTTTCCGCCAGCTTCTTGAGGTTCTGCGGTGTCGGGAGCGACTTGCCGCGAACGTAGGTGGACACGGCGTCCCGCGGCAGATCGGCGCGGCGAGCCATCTCGCTTTGCGTCCAGCCCTTGTCGAGCATCAGGCTATAGAGCCGACGACCGAATTCTTGCTTGACGAGGTGTTTCGGCGCGAGACGCATGTCCTGTTTCGCGTCACTGACGATGTGTGGCCTGATTTCCTTTACCATGATTGCCTCCCTAGGCGTGTTGGCTGCGTGTTTTTTTTTATTCACCGTTGCCACTGATTCTGCACTGGTGTATGTCGTTTGTACATTCAACAAATGCTATGGTCAATAGCAAAAATGTTTGGCGTTGCGTGTTGACAGAACGACATACACAAGACATAAAGGACATACTGTCCCAAATCAGGGGTTAGCAATTCTGCGTAGTGGAACAAGCATGTTTGACAGCCATAAATTTCTGACGTCTACCTTCGGTTCGGCCGACCAAATCGTCGGGCTTCTGACGGCGTATTCTATCGCCGCGCCACCGAAAGACACCGTACGGAAATGGTTCGAACGCAGTGGGGTGCCTGCGGCTTGGCTCCCCGTTTTGCTCGTCGTCCTGGAGATGGAGCACGGCAGTCCTGTTAAGCTGGTCACGTATATGAGCGAGGGTGCAAATGGCCAATAAGGTAATTGACGTCGACACAAGAATGTACTGGCAGGTGATGCAGAACATAAACGCGGGGAAGGCCATCGGGCAGATCGACCCGGACGATATCGACGAATTGGAGGTGCTGGCGGCCTACACCGCCAACCCGGTTGTCGCGCGTATGGCCAACAAGGCAATTTTGGCAAATCGGGCTTGGGTGTTGGCCAATTCACAGGCATGCGGCGGATGATGATCGAGGTCGTCCTGTTCGGCGCCCCGATGGGCAAGCAGCGCGGCCGGACAACCGGAAACAGCACTCGGATATACACGCCCGAGAAAACGCTCCGGTTCGAAGCCGCGCTGGCCCACGAAGCGTCGATCGTGATGCGGGGGCGGCCATTGCTTGACGGGCCGCTCGTGGTCGATGTGCTGGCCTACATGCCGGTGCCGATCAGCAAGCCGAAAGCATGGCGCGAGGACGCCCTGGCGGGGCGGATCGCGCCGACCAAGAAACCGGATTTCGACAACATCGCCAAACTGGTCGATGGGCTGAATATGGTGGTGTGGGTCGATGACGCACAAATCGTCGACGGCCGCTCCAGAAAATTCTATTCAGACCGCCCGCGCTTCGTTGTGCGCGTCCGGCCATGGGCCTTTGAACCGACAGTGCAATACGGGCTCGGCCCGTGCGCAGAAGGAATATTCGCATGATCACGATCGAAGAAGGCAAGTCCTACGTCGACTTGAACGGGCACGTAAGGCTGGCGGCGTACAAGCGGAAGCACGGGTCAGGCGGCCGGCTCGCCTATCCGTGGGCCCTGACGGACCCGATGGGCGGGGAGCACTACTATACGGATTGTGGCGTGCCACTGCAAACCAACCATGCCGGTGCTCGCCTAGCGCTTGAGGTCGACCCGGCGGCCCTGACGAATACGCCCCGCCCCGGTGAGCCGAAAGCCACTCGCGATCGGGCTGCTATGGCGGTGTTCAAAGGCGACTTCAGTGCGCCGCTGGATGAATTGTCCAAACTTGCGGCCGCGCCAGCCGGGCCGCTCACCGCACACACCGAGCCTAAGACGATCAGGCACAAGGTGCTGGACGCGGCCAAGAAAGCGGTAGCCGTCCGAAACGAAGCCTACGGTACGCCGGAGGACAACTTTGAACGGATCGCCCGCCGTTGGACCGTTCACCTGGTGAATATCGGTAAGTTGCCGATCAACGCTTTTGAGATCGGTTTTGTTATTTCGCCGGCCGACGTGGCATTGATGCTGGCCGACGTGAAGGTCGCGCGGATCGAAAACGACCCGAAGCACGTTGACAGTTGGATCGATATTGCCGGCTATGCGGCCTGCGGCGCGGAATGCGAGAAAATAGCTATTGACGAAAGTCCTTTGTCTGATAAGTAGGTCATAACGACATACATCGTCCGACTGTTCTGGCTTTCCTGACTTTCATGTTTCCCCGAGGACGCACCGTGCTGACACCTTTCCCATCTCAGATTTCCGGCGCTGTTTTTCTCGCGGGCAAGGCTTCGGCCTTGCTTGCAGACGAGCCCCGCGTCGGCAAGACCGGCGCCGCGATCATGGCGTGCGACCTGACTTTGGCGCAGTCCATCCTTGTCGTCACCACGGCCTCGGGCCGGGCTGTCTGGCGTCGGGCTTTCGGCGACTGGTCGCAATTTCCGCGCACCGTGTCTGTTTTGACGAAAGACACCGATCCGGCGACAACCGACATCGTGATCGTCTCGTGGAACGGTACGGTCAGCCCGAAGATCCGGGCGAAGCTGTTGGCCAGGGACTTCGATCGCGTCATTCTCGATGAAAGCCACTACGCCAAGTCCGTCGAGGCCAAGCGCACGCATTCGACGATCGGGGCGATCATGGATGACGGCGCCGAGCTCGTGCAGCGTGGCGCGCTTTGCAACCGGGCAAGCGGCCGGGTCTGGTATCTGACTGGCACGCCGATGCCGAACGCCCCGAACGATCTCTACCCGATGCTGCGCGCATCCAACCCGCAAGCGCTGCGAAGCGACCCGGAACGGGGCTGGCCAGACGTCACGAAATACAACGATTTCCTGCATCGGTATTGCGTCGTCAAGATGAAGAAGATTTCCAACTTCCGGAAAATTCCTGTCGTCATCGGTGGCCGGAACCTGCCCGAGCTCAAAGCCCGTATCGACGGCTTCATTATGCTGCGGACGCAACAGGACGTCGGCATCCGCGAACCGATCCATGAATTGATGCCGCTGGCCGTGTCGCCGGCCATGCGCCGCGCCGCCGAGGCTGACGTCAACGTCGCCGAAGTGCTGGCCGCTGCCGAAGCCAACGACACGAAGACGCTCGAAATGCACATGGGCCCGCTGCGTCGGCTGACTGGCGCGCTGAAAGCAAAAGCCGTCGTCGAGGCAGTCAAGGAAGAATTCGAATGCGGGACCGACAAGATCGTGCTGGCCTACTGGCACAAGGAAGTCGGCGACGCATTGGCCGAGGGCCTGGCCTCCTATGGGGTGCTCCAGATCGACGGCTCGACGCCTGCCAAGGACCGCGGCCAGATCGAGCAGGAATTCCTGCACAACAAGAGCGCCAGGGTCTTTCTAGGCCAGATCGCCGCTGCCGGCGAGGCGATCGATCTTAGCGCCGCCGCCACACTCTGGTTCGTGGAAACGTCCTTTGTCCCGGCGCAAATGAAGCAAATGGCCCTCCGGATTACGAATTACACGCAGACCCGCCAAGCCATCGTCCGGGTATGCGTGCTGGAGGGGTCGATCGACGAGGCATTACAGTTGGTCCTCTTGAGAAAGTGGACCGCTATCAGGGAAGTCCTACAATGAGCATCAGCATCACCATCAACATTTCTGACGACGATCCGTACAAAGCCAACACGATCGAAGAGCACTTCGCCGCGCTCGGTTTCTTCCGCGCAGATATCGCGCTGGCTCGGAAAATACGGTCCGGGGAAATCAAGACCGGCGTCTCGGTAACAGCCGGCGACACGGAAACCGATGTCGCCGAAACGCAGACCGCGACCGAAGCCAAGCAGGAGCTCACTACCGAACCGGCAAAGCCGACCCGGGCCCGCCGCACAAAGGCGCAGGTCGAGGCCGAAGCAAAGGCCGAGGAGCCCGCAAAGCTGGCCATCTCGACCGGCGAAGAACGGATCGACCCGGCAGCCGAAGCCGATGCGGAGCAGGACGCCGCCGACGAGGCCGCAGAACACGCCACGGAAGAAGTCGAAGCCGCGCTGTTTACGCACAACGACCTGCGTAACGCTATGGGCGCCTATGTCAAGGCGTTCGGCATGGCCGAGACGCTGGAAGACGGTCCGGCTATCATGGTGGCTGCACTCGGCGAGCCTCCAGCCGGTACTGACGTCTGGACGGCTTCCGCCGTGCCGGTCGACAAGCTCGGCCTCGCCATCAACGCATGGCTGGCCACTGCCGCTGTCGGCAAGCGCTTCAGGGCGTAATGCAATGAACAAGACCGCCGAACACGCAACACGCGACCATGCGACGTGGAGCGCCAGCTCCACCGAACGAAACTGGCAATGCGCCGGGGCTATGGCTCTCACCCAGAACCTACCCGACACGTCGAGCGAGGCCGCCGACTGGGGGACCGCCTGCCATCAAATATCGGAGAAGTGCCTGCGCCACGGAACGATGCCGACCGACTATATCGGCACCATCGAGAAGGGCAAAAAGCACGAATTCGAAGTCGACGAGGAAATGGCCGAAACGGCTTGGACCTATGTCGACTACGTGCGCAAGACGGTCATCGCCGCCGTGCCGGATAAGAAGAAAAACCCGGCTGATTATCTGCACATCGAGCAGCATTTCAGCCTGGCAAGCCTGAAACCGCCTTTCGACGCTGGTGGCACGGCCGACGCGGTGATCTACCACGCCGACGCAAAAATGATCGAGGTCGTCGATTTGAAAGGCGGGCGCGGTCATGTCGTCGACGTGATCGGCAACGTGCAACTTCGCACGTACGCCCTCGGTGCCATGCTGGCCAACCCCGGCATGAATGTCGAACAGGTAAAGGTGACGATCGTGCAGCCTCGCGCACCGCACAAATCGGGCCGGATCCGGTCGGAGACATTCCACGTCGCCGATTTGCTGGAATGGACGCAAGAACTGGTCCGTGCCATGCACCGGGCCAAGGACGCCGACATCAGCCGGGCGACGATGAATTCAACCGTTTGGGAGAAGGAATTCCTGACGGCTGGCGATCACTGCAAATTCTGCAAGGCGGCGGGTTTCTGCCCGGCGCTCGAGCGAAAGTCCCTCGATGCGGCTGGTGTCTGGTTTGACGACCTAAGCCAACCGCATTTGGCCAACACACCAGCCGATCTCGACCCGGTCCAGGCAGCGATGATGCTTGACGCCGCCGACATGATCGACGGTTGGATCAACGCCGTCCGGGCGTACTGGCACAGCCAGGCCGAGAACGGCGTCGAAATCCCGAACTACGTTCTGGTCGACAAGATCGGCCGGCGCAAATGGGAGGCCAACGACGAGACGGTCCTGGGCGAGTTGAAAGCCCTCGGCGTCGAAGATCCGTACACCCGCAAACTCGTGTCGCCGGCACAAGCTGAGAAGCTGATCGGCGCCAAGAACAAGGCCAAGCTCGCACCGCTGATCGTCACACCGACGACAGGCACCAATCTGGTGCGGGCCGACAAGACAACGCGCCAGGCGGCCACGCCTGCCGTGCACAAACACTTCTCCGTCATCGACTGAGAGACACCAACTGAAACGCCATCGAAAAGGAAATCAAAATGGCCCGTAGTGAAAACATCAAGACCCCGCTCGCCCGTATCGCCTTCGCAAACAGCCTGTTCAAGCCGCAGGAACGCGACAACGGCAAAAAGCAGTGGGGCTGTTCGCTCCTGTTCCCGAAGGGCGTTGCCCTGGCGGCGCTGGAAGGCGCTGCTTTCGAAGCCGCCAAGCTTGAATGGGGCGACAAGGCAATGCAGATGATCAAGGACAAGTTGATCCATAGCCCGTTCCTAGACGGCGACGGCCCGCAGGGCAAGAACAAGACCACCGGCGAGGCGCACTCCGGCTTTCCCGGCACCACGTTCATTCGCGTGATTTCCGGCGAGGAATTCCGCCCGAAGCTGTTCAACAAGAACCTCCTGCCGATCACCAGCCAGAGTGAGCTTTATTCCGGCTGCTACGGCTACGCGGTCGTCAACGCCTTCACCTGGGAAAACAAGGAAAAGGGCAAGGGTATCTCGTTCGGCGTGTCCATGATCCAGTTTGCGAAAGACGGCGAAAGCCTCGGCGGCACCGGCGAAGCCGATCCGAATGCGTTCTTTGAAAAGATCGCTGACGAAGGCGAAGCCCCCGAAACGACGAAAACGGGAGCCGGCGCTGGCGGTCTTTTTGGTTGATTTGTCTGTTTAACCGGCCGACGTTGGCCTACAAACCGACGTCGGCCACCACCAAGGGAGACCACCGAAATGACTGAAACAATCAAGGAGCGGGTCCGCCGTGTCGTCGACGAGACTTATCTCGCCGGACTTGGCGTCGACCCGGCCGACGTTGACGGAGAGACAGACCTTTACTCGCTCGGCGGCGACAGCCTCGACGTCGTCGAACTGACCGCCAACCTCGAACTGGAATTCGACATCAACAGCCTGGACGATGTCGAGTTCTCCACCATCAACGAAATCACGACCCATCTGGAGGGGCTTTGCAATGGCAAACACATCTGACGGCGAAGACCGCCCGAACGACGTCAACAAGATCGTCGCGTCGCAGCTTACCGATTTCATCGCCCGCATCGAGCGGCTGGAAGAAGAAAAGAAGACGATCGCCGAGGACATCAAGGACGTCAAATCCGAGTGTAAGGCCAAGGGCTACGACATGAAGGTCGTGGCCGAGATCCTGAAACTGCGGAAAATGGGCGCGGACGAGCGGAGCGACTGGGAGGCGATGCGCCACACCTACGGTTCGGCGATCGGCATCTTCGCATGACCATCGCGGCGCTGATCAACGAGGCGGCCAATTCGGGCCGTCTCTCCGGGCTGACGGTCTGGAAAACCCACGATGGCCAGTACCAGGCCTCGATCAGCGCCGATCGCGTCAGTTGGCGTTGCGCGACAAAAGCCTCGCCGGCTGAAGCCATTTTGGCGGTTCTGTCTGAAAAGCCGACACACAAGGACATATTCTCATGACCGCCTACTACAACGAATTTGACGAGAAGGCCGCGGCGTGGCTGCGGGAATTGATCAAGCAAGGCCACATCGCTGACGGCGTGGTCGACACCAGGAGTATAGTCGATGTCCGACCAGACGAGCTTGCCGAGTTCACACAATGCCATTTCTTCGCCGGTATCGGCGTCTGGTCGTACGCCTTGCGGCGAGCCGGATGGGCCGACGACCGGCCCATGTGGACAATGTCTTGCCCATGCCAGCCTTTCTCCGCGGCGGGCAAAGGCGGCGGGTTTGATGACGAGCGGCACCTTTGGCCACATGCCCACTGGCTCATCAGCCAGTGCCGCCCTCCGATCGTCGCTGGTGAACAAGTTGCGTCAAAAGACGGACTTGGCTGGCTCAACCTTGTACAAGCTGACCTGGAAGGAACGGGCTACGCCGTCGGGGAGGTTGATCTCTGCGCTGCGGGCGTCGGCGCGCCCCACATCAGGCAAAGGCTCTGGTGGTTTGGAAAAAGGCTGGCCGACGCCGACGAGTTCGGATGGGTCGGGCGGAGGGCAGGCGAAGAGGGCCTTGAACCCGGAGCGATCAAACGACCTGAACGACTTCGCGATGCTGGCCGGTTGGGTGACGACGACGCGCGACTGGAAGGACAGCGGGGCGGACATCAAGCCTCGGGCAGATGGATCGGAGAGGTTCGACCAATTGCCGAGACAGGCCAATCTGGCGGGGTGGCCGACGCCGAAAGTGGCGGACGGTCGCGGCAACCCATACGACAAGGAGCCTGGGGACCGCCGGGAGGAAATGCGGGCCACAGTGAGCTTGGCGGGGTGGGCGACACCGACTGCCAGCGAGAAAGAACGGTCGGACGAGTTTCGCATGGGCCGGGAGCCATCGGCGAAGGAGGTATTCTATCAGAAGCAGATAGCAGGCCCGGCCCGACTAACGGCTTCTGGCGAGATGCTGACTGGCTCTACTGCCGGGATGGAAAGTGGCGGCCAGTTGGACCCGGCTCATTCCCGCTGGCTGATGGGGCTTCCGCCAGAGTGGGACGACTGCGCGGTTACGGCAATGCAATCGTCGCGCAAGCCGCCCAGGCGTTCATCGAAAGCGTCATCGAAGCCACTACCGAAACCATCGATCTTCGATTGAACGCCGTGTCTGAAATGACAGCCAACAAGGACATATTCTCATGACAACCGGCCACTTCCTACCAGTCAAGCATTTCAATTCCGCCGCCGAATTGCTCGCCGAGGCCCGCGCCCGCCGCGCCCGGCTGTTCCAGCCAACACCGCCCCGGATCGCAAAACCGCTGGCCCCGCCTGCGCAAGCCGAACCGGCCCGCGTCATCATGCGGCTGCCCGAGGTAATCCCAGGACCGCCCGAGCCTCGCGCACATGTCGACGCCTATCGGGCTCATATGCGGCTCAAAATCATGCCGCTAAAACACATGATCAAACAGGTCTGCCGCGACCGCAGATGGGATGCGTCAAAGGTCTTGGGGAAGTCTCGCCGCTACGAATGCGTCGAGCGACGCCAAGAACTGATGTGGCTGGCCAAAGAGATGTTTCCGGGCAAATCGCTCAAGGAAATCGGCAACGCCCTGGGCGGGCTCGACCATACGACCGTGCTGTACGGCATTCGCCAGCACGAGAAACGCAGGAACGAGGGTTTGAAATGACGGTAAAGCACATACATGCCGACGTAGAGACAAGAAGTCCGGTCGATTTGCGGACTTGCGGCGCTTACCCGTACTTTGAACACCCCGATACCAAAGTACTCATGATGGCCTACCGTCTCGACGACGGCCCGCTGCAGATCTGGACCTATGACCGGCCGTGCCCGGACGATCTCGCGCAAGCCATCCGAGACGGCGCCACGATCGTCGCCTGGAACGCGCAATTCGAGCATCTGGCCTTCGACCTGTTGGCCGACCGCTGCGGCTGGCCTCGCCCGCACGAAGACGCCTATCTCGACACGGCGGCTGCGGCCGCTGCCATGTCGCTGCCTCGCGCGCTTGGCGACGCTGCGGCAGCGCTTGGGCTAGATGTCCAGAAGGACAAGGACGGCCAACGCCTGATCCGTAAATTCTCAATCCCGAGGAAACCGAAAAAAGACGAGCCGCCCGGCCTCTACTGGAACGAGCCCGAAGACCACGTCGAGGACTTCAAGCTGTTCATGAAATACTGCATGAACGACGTGGCGACCGAGGAAGCCGCAGCCAAGCGTCTCGTGCCGCTGTCCGACGACGAGCAGCGCGTATGGTTGCTCGACCAACGGATCAACCGGCGCGGCATCCGCATCGACACGAAATCAGCCCGAGCAGCGATCCGGCTGGCGGACAAGGCCAAGGCCCGGCTCGATCGGGAAATGTTGGCCGCCACCGCGGGCTACGTCCGCAAATGTTCCGAGCCCGGCAAGCTGATCGAGTGGGTGCAGGAACAGGGCGTAGACCTCAATTCAGCGGCGAAAGCCGAGATAGCCGACTTGCTGGAGCTTGACGACGTCCCGGCCCACGTCAGGAAGGCGCTGGAAATCCGCCAGGAGGCGGCCAAGACGAGCGTTTCGAAGCTGTCGGCCATGATGGCGCGTGCGAGCAGCGATGGCCGTGTACGGGGCACGTTCATGTACCACGGCGCGTCTACCGGGCGCTGGTCGAACACCGGGGTCAACTTCGCAAATCTTCCACGCCCGAGAAAGATCTACGAGAAGGCGATCGAGGACGGGCTGACGACGCAAGCGTTGTTTGGAGCCATCCGCCACGAAGACCCCGACTGGCTGGTCATGCAATTCGGCGACAAGCTCGGCCGCCCCCTGCACTTGCTGTCCGACGCGATCCGCGGCTTCATTTGGGCGGCGCCCGATCATGATCTTTTGCAGGCCGACTATTCCGGCATCGAAGGCGCGGTCATCGCGTGGCTGGCTGACGAAGATTGGAAGGTGCAAGCCCTGTTCGACATCAAGGCCGACCCGAGCATCCCCGATCTGTACCGGCAAACCGCCGCGCAGATCATGAACACGACGACCGACGTCATCACGAAGAAACACCCGCTGCGCCAGTCCGTAGGCAAGGTTTCGGAATTGGCCCTCGGCTTCGGTGGCGGAGTATCGGCCTTCTACTCGATGGCCAAGGGCTACGGCATCAAGCTCGATGAATTGTTCGGGCCCGTATGGGAAACCGCCGACGAGGAACGCCGCGCCAAGGCAGTCAAGCGTTACGAAGGATCGCTGGCGCGCGGCAAGGACCGGACGACCGAACTGTCCCGCGAGGCGTGGGTCGCCTGCGAACTGATCAAGGTCGGCTGGCGCGCTGCCAACCCGGCCATTGCTGCCTCCTGGCGCCACCTTGAGGGCGCGGTGCGCCAGGCCGTCCAGAACCCCGGCGAAGTGTTCCACGCCGCCAAGTGCGCCTACAAGGTCGCGCAGGGTTTTCTCTGGTGCCGATTGCCGTCTGGCCGCTGCCTTGCCTACGGTTCGCCCCGGCTGAAAGACCAAGTGTGGGCCAAGGTGTTGCTTCCGGACGGATCCTGGTCGGACAGCGAAGTGGTCGACAAGGAGCTCGCCGAAAAGCACGAACGCGCCGGAACGATGCGGATCGAGGGCAACACCAGCCCGAAGGTATCCGCGCTCGGCGTCAACTCAACCACACGTAAGTGGGAGCGTTTCGGCCTATACGGAGGGTTGTGCGCTGAGAATTGTACCCAGGCAGTTGCGCGCGATTTGCTGGTCAACGGTATGTGGAAGGCCGAACAAGCCGGCTACCCGATCATCGCCACCGTCTACGACGAAATCATCACCGAAGTACCGCGTGGCTTCGGCGACGTGAAGGAATTTGAGCGGCTGATCTGCGAACTTCCGGCGTGGGCCGACGGCTTGCCGCTCACGGCGTCGGGGTGGAGAGGGAAGCGGTACAGGAAGGATTGATCAGCGTTCCGTTTTATCGTGCTGGCGGCAGGCATTCCACCGGATCCACCCGCCAGCACCAACCGCGCGACAAATGCCGCCGCCACAGTCAGCCCGGACAGGCCAGCGAACACGCCAGCCGGAATCCAGTCTTGGAAAAATGGGAGAACGACCTCGCCACCCGACAGAAGGGCAGCGAGGATCATCAGTCGGACAGACCATGCTTTGCGCAGGACGGCCCGCCAGTTGTGGACTGGCTTCATGATTGAATGCCTCAGTTATGATCGGGGGAATGCCTTTGTCGGGACAGTAAACCCGCCGTCAGAAGCATAGCGCGCCACGCCCTTTGTGATGCGGAATTCGTCAAACCACCCATCGAAGCCGTCAGACGTGTTTGTTTTATTGCCAATGCTGAAAGCATCCGCGCTATCGTTCATCGTTGCGGTGATCGTTGCGCTCGCGACCATAACGCCATCGATATAAAGTCGCTCAACGTTTGATGCATCTCTATCAATCGCGATGTGATACCAGGTGCCGGTTGTGACGCCAGACCACGTATACGCGACATTTGCCGATGTGCCATGATTGAACGTTAGAACACTGCTAACAAGCGTTAGCATAAATGCTCTTGTCCCCGACGTTGCGCCACTTTTCCGCATAAAAGTTTGCGAGGATTTGACGGTATTAAATCTGGCAAAAAATTCGATTGTGAACTTGTCGCCCGATGCCGTAGCCAGTTGGAAATCAGCGCTGTCGCCAACAGTGATCATGCAGGAAGCGCTGCCGTCTGTGAAAAGTGACGCCGTGCCAAATTTAAGCTGATCTGTCTTAAGTTTGGAAGTTCCGTTAAAAACAATTGTCTTGGCGCTTGTACTATCGTCAGTCGTTGACGTGGCGTTGTTTGCTCCATTCAGGCCAAGAAGCAGGACAACATTGGCAAAGTTCGGATCGGTCGCCGCCGCCACCGTTAGCGAAAACGCATCCAGATCAGCCGTTGCCGCCGCCCCATCCGTCACCCGAACCGACAGCCCGGTAAACGATCCGCTTTCCGTTGGCGTCCCGCTCACTGCACCGGTGGACGAGTTGATGCTGATGCCAGTCGGCCACGTCCCGACGAGGGTATATGTGTAGGGCGCCGTGCCACCCGATGCCGTGGCTGTGAAGCCAGCATAGGCCGCGCCATCAGTGCCAGTTGTGACTGGCGTTCCGGTGATGGCGAGCGGAACGCCGCCCCCGCCCACCGCGCCCATGATCCCGATTGCTCCAACTCTGGCCATTGCTCAATTCCTAGTTTGCGACAAAACCGACGTCGATGCCGTAAGAAGCGCCGCCGCCGTCGCCGTCCGGGTACGCGATCAGCGCCCCGTATTTCCACCGACCCTGCGCACCGCCCGCCCCGACTTCACTCTCCCCGATCACGTCACCGCGGACGATCGGGGCGCCGAACACGCCAGCTTGGGCCGGATACGCCCCGAGCGGGAAGTGCGCGGCGGCGACGTAGAGCGTCAGCGGTGTGATCGATACCGGCGAGCCGAGATCGATAGATTGCCAGCCGGGGCCGGCGCTTTCGCCGGTCGACGCGCCACTGGCCAACAGCGCACCCGCCGCCGAATAGACAGCCACCGATCGGGCGTTGGCCGTGTCGTCGGTCGTTTTCCAGAAGCCTACCGAGCGGACCTCGCCGGCAGCGGATGCGGTAAACACGATGCCGAGCGTTACCGCCGTGCCCGGCTCGTTCGAACCGACGAACGTCACGGTGCCGTGATCGAAAATGGTTTGCTCGGCCACGACCGGCACGACGCTGGCGGTACGGGCGGCGCCGAAACTGCCGATGCGTCCCGCCATGACCATGCCGTCAACCCTTCGTGCAGGGCGTGATCGACAGCGACCCGGCCGATCCGGCAATACCGGCGATCTTGTGCCCGAACGGCAGGTCGATGTATTCGACCACGCCGGCCGGCAGCAGAAAAGCCGGCGCCGTCGCGGACACTGCCACCGGAGCGGTTCCTGTCTCGACCCAGGTCTCGACGGTGGACGCCAGGCGGACGGTCGTCGTGGCGTTCGGTTGGCCGGCATTGGCCGTACCGATCGCGGCGCTGACAGCACTGGCTGCCGACACTGAAACGACGATCGGCGTTCCTAGTGTCAGTGATGTTGGTTCGGCCATTTTGCGTTCTCCTTATACCATTTTGCGAATTGCGGGTCGTCACGCATCAACTGCGGAACGTGATGTTCGGGTATTTGGCCGGAGCGGATGCAGGCGGCGAGGGCTGCGAAATCAGTCATGCCTAGCGCTCGTCTACGCCGGGGTGAATAGGACCCTCATCTATCTCATGCTCCTTAAGTCGCGTCAGTGCTGCGATGCCTTGCGCTACTTCAGCGTATGGACGTGTTTCAAGATAACGCAGGATGGCGGCGAGGATGCTTTCGGGGAGGATGAACTGCTTTTCCATTTTATGTTCCGATCAGGCCATGGCCGCTGGTTGCTGAGTGTAGGTCCGTTATCAGCGCTGCGACCGTTTGCGAGAGTAGTTTTACAGCGTCATCAGTCGCCTGCGCCTGTGCTTCAACGTAGGCGGCGGAGACGTTTTGGCCGGCATAAGCAGTATATGCGGATCGGCTTAACGTCCCGCTTGGCGACCCCCATCCCGTTTTCCTTCCAGCCACAACTTGATTTGTTGCGATCCGAATTCCAGGGGTCGCGCTCATGTTGAACCCAACGCGCTCGTTTGTAGCGCTGTAGAAACCCCACACACTGGCTGTTACCCCGTAGGCAGTCTTGATCGTATTGCTGTTTTCCATGCCGAGGTATTGACCTGCGTTAACGCGCAGAGCCATACCTGCGTACGTCCCCGTCAGCAGGATCCCATGATTAGAGTTGGCCTGAAGAAGTATGTCGCAATTCGTGGAGAGTGCGGTCGTTTCGCTCTTTATCAGGTTGGCTATCGTGCCATTAAAAAGCACTCCAATGGCATCGGTTCGAAGTCCCAAAAGGCCAAAGTCGATACCAGTTCGCCAGGCGGAGTCTTGCGAAGCCCCAAAAGTTCGATCGCCAGTGATTTTGATTGCTGTTGATATCGCGGCATTTGCTTTGGCCGCGCCCGTAAGCGGATGCGTCGTTGCCGCGCCTGATGCCGACTGGTTTACAACGACCCCGTAGAGTGCCCCCGTCGCCCCGTAGGATGCCGCCTCGAAGTTACCGGCAATAGATGTCCCGGCGTTGCCGTGCTTCGTCTCGCCATGCAGTGCCGCGCCCCACGCGGCAGTGTCAGAATTCACTGCCGCCGCATAGACGCCGGTATTCCCGCCTGTATAGGTCGAATAGTTATTGACATTGAACCGCCCGCCATTACCATGCTGGTCGCCCTTGGCGTTGATGGTAACGGAAATTGGCGTCCGATTGTCCGCCGCCGTGTTTGGCGTGGTGGCAGGCGTTTCGCCTATAAGCAGAATACTGTTGACCCTCGCCTGAGATAGCAAATCAACACCGGTCGAAAATCCAGCATCCATAAACAGAAAGCCATTGCCCTCAACGACGTACGTCACAGCGCTGCTCAGATAAGAACCGGCAGGAATAAATAACGGGACACCGGCTGTTGCCGCTGCCGTCTTTGCGGTGGCTAGCGTTGTGGCGCAGTCGGCCACCCCGGTATTATCAACGTTGTAGTCCAGCGCATTGGCGATTGCCGGGTTGCTTTTGATAACCGCCCCGGCTGCGCTCTCGGCGTACACATAGGCCGCGCCGGTCGTTGCCTCCGGAGCCGCTACAAGTTCCGTCGTCATCAGCGCCATGGGCTCGTGTTTGATGACCGCGCCAGCCTTTTCCCCGTAGATGAAATCGGCGCCCGCTGTCGCGCCAGTCAGCGCGGTCAGTTCGGTCGTGATCAAGCCGAGCGGTTCGTGCTTCGACAGCACCCCCGCAAGATCGCCGTAGACGTAGGTCAAGCCAGTCGTCGACACTGTCGGAACGAGCAAATCCGACGCAGCGACAAGGGCAATTTTCAGATCGGCAGCCAGGCTGTCTTTCGTGACGATGCCGTTCGTCAGCGCGCCATCGGACCGGCGAACGTTCATGATCGCCGAGCGCAGCGACGCCAGCGAGATCGAGATGTTGGCGTACTCGACGTCGATGTTGGCGGCCGGCAGCGGATCGGACGGTGAGGCCGTCTGGTAATCCGTGAAAGAATAGCTGATGGTGTAGGCTGTTGGATCTGCCATTTGCGGGCCTCGATGTCGGTTGGCCGACAATACACGACCGACCGCGATACATCAAGGCTGCGTCTCGCCCGTCAACGCGGGCGTTTTGCAAGCCCGAACCGGCCGTAACGAGCACTCGTCTTGACCGATTTCTTGATGACGGCCACCACCGGAACAGGCTTCCTATAGTACCGTGGAAGACATTCCACGCAGTAGGGAAGCCGCCCCGTCGTGGGCGCCCCGCAATACCTCGTATGCTCGGCTTCGCCGCGCAGTATGGTGCGGCACTGGAAATGGCCGACGTCGAGAATGCTCACGCCTACTGCCTCAAAATTCATTTGGTCGACCCCGATTTGTATGTTGACGATGACATACAAATGACATACAAAACTCGGGCAGTCAACAACCAGCCAACAGGAAGCCAAATGCCCCCGACACCTGAAATTATGCCGAGCCGCCAGGAGACGGCCAGACGCCGCGGACTGGTCAGAACCACGCTGGAGATACCGGCCGACGCGATCGACTATCTCGATGACCAGGCCGCCGCCATGACCATCTCGCGGTTGGCGTTCCTGCGTCTGGTGATCCTGGACTATGCCGCCAGCAAGCGTGTCCTGCGGATCAAGGACCGGCGATCGGTGCCGGACGCTCCGGGAGACGCCGAACCGACGGAGGCCCGCGATGACCAAACCGACGGAGGCCCGCGATGACCAAACCGCCGACCTGTTCTCTTGACGCGATCCGTCTGGCCTACCCCCACCTGGGGTTGGCCGTTTATGCGTTTGAGCCTGGCGGAGCGGTGACGCTGGAAGTCCACGCCGCCGACGGGCAAGTCTTCTCGTTTACCGGACTGAGCGAACAGGCGGTGCTGCTTCGGGCTTTCCCGCCCGACATCATCGAGCCGGCGCCGGAACCGCCCCCACCACCCCCACCCACACAAAATATTTTTGACTGAAAGGAACCGTGCAAATGACAAAAGCAACAGACCCAGCATTCCCGATGGTCGACAAATACGGCCGCCCAGCCATCAACTTGGCCAGCGCCGTGGAACGCGACCCGTTCGGTGCCGGCCTCACCAAGCGCGAGTATTTCGCAGCTATGGCAATGCAGGGGCTTCTATCAAACCCAAATGTATCGGTGAGTTATGAAGAATATTCCAAACAAAGTGTTTTTCATGCTGACGCTACGATTGCCGAACTGGCAAAGGGCGGTGAAGCATGAGCGGATTTACTGACAGCATTAAGCAAGCACTACAGCACAACCAGTCGCCAGAACATGTCGCCAAAGTCAAAGCTGTAATCAACAAAATGATGGAGGCAACAAAGGAAGCGATAGAACTAGCCAACCTCATGAACAATGAGAATGTTCTCACTTTTGAGAACGTCGGCTCGACTGTTTCGTTTACGTGCGACAAAATCCTCTCTCAAGCACTTGGCGAGACTGACATAGTTACCGTAGTCGGCCGATCCCATGATGGGTCGCTATACCTCGCCAGCAGTGAAAGCGATGCTGGAACCATTATGTTTTGGTTGGAGCTTGCAAAGCAGAAGATAATCACCGAAGCGCTGAAAGGCGGTGAAGCATGACGCAGAAACTCACCGATAAAGAGTATTCCTTACTGTCTCTAATACACAGAAGCCCAGATACCGGAGATAGTTGGAAACGGGTGTCCCGAGTTGTTTTGCCTATTTTTAAAGGCTTCACGCGACATGAACTTATAGAGATGCGCGAAACGGATGATGGTGGGTTTGTTAGGCTAACAAGAGAGGGTGAAATCGCAATTAAGTATGGTCTTGGGTTGGTCGCAGATGCAGCTGAAGCGAAAGGCGGTGAAGCATGACCGAACCAGCAAGCGACGAACTCATCAATGAAATGCAGGGCTTTGTTGATCAGGGCAAGCCTTTAATTATGCTTAGTATGGCGGATGTCACCGCCCTCATCGCCCGCATCCGCCAGCAGGACGCGGAACTAGAGCGACTGGAGGGCAGTAACATCAGCCTCTTTGTCGCGAACGTCGATCTTTCCGACGAGATCGAACGGCTGCGTGCGGAGGCAAAGCGCTCCGATAATCACGATAAAGAAGTCTTGGCGCGGCTGTTGCGTATCGAAGCCGCGTTGAAAGGCGGTGAAGCATGACCGATATACCGGAATACATGATGAAAGATGCAGACAACTGTTTCAAATCTATTTTGAATATAGAAATGGACAGAAATGAAATGGTTGCTGTAATTGCCCGCGCCCTCATGGAAGCCCGAGACAAGGCGCTGGAAGATGCGGCGGTGATGATCCGCCAGCGATTTGTTGGCGTGGTTCCGGGTTGGATAGAAGATGATATCCGCGCCATGAAATCCAGCGCCAGGCAAGACGCCGGCATCGACAAACCCGAAATGTCGGAATAGACGTAAGACATCGCCACACAGGCCAGACAGAAAAACGCCGGGAGCGTTTAAACCCCCGGCGCCGATCCACCACCAAAACTCACCGTGCAAAGAGCGAGCAAAACAATGGATACTAAATCTAGTGCGTCCGATCAAGCGAAAACCATATATAGGCCATATGACCGCGTTGAAATAATCGCGCCGCATGTTTTCAAGCGGTGCGGCTATCCGATCGACGTCAAGGAACTGGCCGACACCTTCACGGCGGCACAAATCACCGAGGCCATCCGCGCCGTCTACCCGAACCACCCCGAATACGATCGAAACTATTGGCCTATGGAGCGCGTCGCAAAAGCGCTGGCCGCTGCCGTCGCGGCCGAGCGTCGTTTCGGTGGAAATCTCCGGTCGATCCATACCGAGCAGCACGACGACATCGTCGGCCAGGTCGTCACCGTCTGCGGTAAGCGCGTCGTCATGACCGGCGAGCGCTGCCCGGCGTACCAAGACTACGACGGGGAGTGGGAGCAGGCGTACTTGGGCCACGCGGAGGCCCACGTCATCCTGAACGTGGGCGGGAATTACAAGCTGGGCGTCAATGACGGCTTGTTCGGTGGCATGGTGCTCGGTTTCGAAATAGAAGCCCGGCACGTCCGCCTCGTATCGCGCGGAAGCTGACCCCATGACCCGCATCGTGTCCTGGTTCTCCTGCGGCGCCGCCAGTGCCGCCGCAACGAAGTTGGCCCTGTCGACCAACTGGCAAGACTACGTCGACGAGTTTGTGATCGCGTATTGCGACACGTCGAAGCGCGAGCACCCCGACAATTCGCGCTTCTTGAAGGACTGCGAGCAGTGGTTCGGCCAAAAGATACTGATCCTCGGCAATGACGAATTCTCCCGCGACCCTGACGAAGTTTTTCTGAAGACGAAATTCCTGGTTGGACCGTCTGGCGCGCGTTGCACGGCCGAGCTCAAGCGTTCGGTGCGGCTCGGTTTCCAGCACCCGCTCGATGTCGTCATCCTCGGCTACACCGTCGAGGAGTACAAGACGCGCTACCTGCGGACGAAAGAGGCCGAGCCGCTGGTAAACTTCTGGCCGATCCTGCACGAGCGCGGGATTACCAAGAACGCGTGCTTGTCGATGGTAGGCGAGGCCGGCATTGAGTTACCCGCCATGTACAAGCTCGGATACCGCAACAACAACTGCATAGGCTGCGTCAAGGGCCAGGCCGGCTACTGGAACAAGGTCCGCGTCGACTTCCCCGAGCGCTTTGCCGAGGTGGCCGCTATCGAACGAAAACTGAAACGCACAATCTGCAAGCGCGAATGGCGCGAAGACGGCAAGCGTCGGCTGGAGCGCATCTATCTCGACGAACTGCCCCCGACGCTTGGCCGTTACGACAGCGAACCAGACATTTCCTGCGGCATTCTTTGCCAGACAGCGGACATAAAATCATGAAAAACAAGTACGAGAGAAAAGAAGCGCCATCCGTGCGCGTTGAAATATTCATGGCCGGCGACATAAGCCAAGCCAAACAGGTCTGCCGCGAATGGTGTTCCGCCGTCGGCGGTTGCGTCACGATAGAAGCGGTCGATTATATCTACACCGGCGGCGAGGAGGCCGGCTTTCGCGTCGGTTTCATCAACTACCCGCGCTTTCCGTCCGACGCCGAAACGATCTTCGCGCAAGCCTCAGAACTGGCTAGTATGCTGGTGGACCGTCTCTGCCAGCACTCCTACTCTATCGTCGCGCCGGATCGCACCACTTGGTTTTCCAGGAGGCCGGCATGACAGAAAATCATTTTGCCGCGCTATGGGCGTTGGGCTATCACCGTCTCGTCCCGATCATCCCGCCCGATGCCGAGATATCGGAAAAGTCCTCGCTGGCCAAGCGCAAGGACGCCCGCGGCAAGGCCGTCGGCGTCAAGGGCAAAGCCGGACCGTGGTTCGGGCTGGACTGGATCCCCTACGAGGCCGACGAGCAAGACGTCACGCGCTGGCACGCCATGGGCGCCGGCGTCGGCATCAAGACCGGGCAGGGCCTGGTGGGCATCGACGCCGACACGCTCGACCACGATTGCGCCCGCACGATCCGAGACATCGTCGAGGACCACGTCGGCCGTCTGCCGGTCCGCATCGGCAATTATCCCAAGGCGCTCTATCTCGTGCGCGTCGAGGGCGAATACCGCTACACCCGGGTCGAGTTCGGGGCCCGGCGCGAAAACGGCACGCTGACCGATCGCGTCGAGATCCTGTCGGACGGCAGACAGTTCGTCGCCCACGGCGTCCACCCGACGACGCTCAAGCCCTATCACTGGCCTCGCCCGCTCGTTCCTTATGTCGACCTGCCCATCGTCACGCCGGGCCAGCTCGACGCGATGCTGGCGGCCATCCGTGATGTCATGCCGCAAGCCGCGCCGATCGTGCGCGAGGGCGCGACCACCAACATCAACCAGGACGCGCTCAAGGGCGATCTGGCGATCGTCGCCAAGGCCGTCCGGGCGACACCCAACACGTCAGGCGCCTTCCCATCCCGCGAGGCGTACCGGGACTACGGCTACGCCATCAAGGCGGCACTGCCGAACGACCAAGACGCAGCGTTCGAGATCTATGCCGATTGGTGTTCCAGATGGACCGACGGAGAAAACGATCCTGATATCGTGGCGGCGGATTGGGCCCGCATGAAGCCGCCCTATCGCCGCGGCGCGTCGTGGCTCTATGACCTGGCCGAACGACACGGCAACGGACAGTTCAACCCGGCCGAGGCATGGTTCGAACCGATCCCGGAAGACACGAACCCGTTCGCTGTCCTCACCCAACAGGCCGTGACGCAGCCGGCCGACACCTACCCGGTCCTGACGATCGACGACCTGATGAACCGCCCTCCGCCGGAATGGCTGATCGAGCGCTATTTCCCGAAGCACTCGGTAGGCTTCGTCTACAGCGCACCAGGCGCCGGCAAGACGTTCATCATTCTCGACGCCGCCATGTCAATCGCGGCGGCGTTGCCGGATTGGCACGGCGACAAGATCACCCCGACCCCTGGCATCGTTCTCTACCTCGCCGCGGAGGGGTCCTACGGTTTCCGGAACCGCGTCAAGGCGTGGGTGAAAACGCGCGGCGTCGAGGGATCGAGATTGGCGCATTTCAGGCTGATCGAAAAA